>JBGTDF010000386.1:0-6927 GCA_041748455.1 Planktosalinus sp. | reverse complement strand
GGCTGTGGAAGCAATCGTCAAATTGGATTTCCTGCCAAAGGCAAGACCGAAGAAAACGGTTGCCCAAGCCACATAGATAACAGATTCATAGGCATCACTCCAAGGAGCGTGACCACTTACATACCAGCGCAATATCAACCCAAAGGTCATCAGGGCAAAGAAAAACCAAATTATATACTTAGAGATGGCAACCAGTCTTGTGAGTGTTTTACTTTTTTCATTAAAAATCTGAAAAATAAGGAATGCAAACATCAACACCCCTATCAGTAAAAAGTAAGTGTATAACCTGTTGAAAATGTCCAGTTTATTGTATAGAATTTCTGCTTTTACTCTCGATTCACTAGGCATAACCTGACTTCCATGTCGTTTCTGGTAATCGGTCACACTTGCAAGATATTCGTCTGCTTTACTATAATCACCGGTTTCCCTGGCTTTTTTTACTTCGGCGAAATAGAGTGGCAAAATATTTCTGGTGTACAAAGAGTCCATTCCTTGTATGCCTACTTCGCCCAGTTCGGGAAAGGAGACCCAGGTATTGTTATCGTCTTCCGGTATTGGAAAAATGCGCAGTATGGATCCGCTCAACCCCTGGTTCAGCAAATAAAAATTCTCATAGGTTTTTATCAAATCTTTTTCAAATTGACTTGGTGTGGGATTTTTGGAAGCTGCTTCCAGATAAGGGCCAATTTTGCTATTCCCTTCGGCATCAAAAAGGCTTAAAAGGGATACACTCTTGGTATCGTCGCTTACCCCAATAATCCTTCTAAGACTATCATTTCCTCGTTTTAAGTTTATAATTGGCACTTCTACCCAAAGTCTCGGAAATTCGTTCATGGAAATCATTACCTGATCTGCATTAAGTCCTTTATAAGAATCACTTCTGCTAATTTTCCGAAGCAATTCAGAAGCAAAGGTGTGTACCGGTTTCATTCTGCCGCTCTCATCCTGTATAATCAACTTTCCGAAAGCATCTGAATGTTCTTTACTTACGGCATTTGCCATTATAATGGAATCAATCTGCTGCAATGGTGTGCTTACATGTTTGTGGGCCTCTTGTGCAAACCCGAAAGAACCCATAAAAAGCACTAAAAAGGTCGCCAGTTTTGCTTTCTTCTTTTTTACTTTATCCAGCATTTTTTTCAAGGCACCAAATCGCGAATTTTTATCAAATAAAATAGCCATAAGCCCAAAGTATAAAAACATATAACCGGTGTACGTAATCCAGGTTCCCCAGAAATCGTGATTCACAGAAAGTATAGTCCCTTTTTCATCGGGATCAAAACTGGCCTGGAAAAAGCGATACCCTTTATGGTCCAGTACATTGTTCATAAAAATATCATAGTCAAAAGAGGTGCCATCGAGGTCATTGACGGTCACTTTGCTCATATAGGAAGAGTATGCCCTTTCTGTACCGGGATATCTTTCTGCAATAAAGTCGTTTAGGGTAAGACTGAATGGCAGTTCTTTTTCTTTGGAACCGTAGCTTAAATGTATATCCAGCCCACCTACAGGAACTGTGGTGGGTGTTAATGCAAACCCTCTTCCACCAAGAAGATTTACTGTTTTGGATTCGCCACCGGAAGTTACTCTTACTTTCAGTGCATCCATATTGGAAGGTTCATCTGCCGGGGCTTTCACTAAATCAAACTCCCCTTTTGTCAAAGGATCCGGAAACACAAAAGACATCCCTGCCATCTGGTACAAGGAACGCAGTTGTAATTGCTGTACGCTGTCTGCCACAACCTCCCCTTGCATCTGGTCTGCCATTCGCATATAATCGCCTATAAAAGGAGATTCCAAGGTATAACCGTCTTCCTCAGTATAGGTAATATTGATTGCCCCTTGGGTAGGATTGTTCAATGCAAACAAGACCCCATGTATACTGGAAACCTGACCGTTTTTCAACCAGTGGGAATGACGGTTTCCTTCCTCGGCTTCTACGATTTTTAGGTATTCATCCCCCGTTTCTGAAGGTATTAACGCTTCAGAAGCACCGGTTATAAAATCCACATATTCAATAGTGACCGGTTGTTCGTTATAGTCTGTTTGCACAGTAAAACTGTTATCCAACCGTTCTGAAAGACTTAATACTTTGGATACCTGTTTGCGTTGCGGAACACCATTTATCAAATAATCCCCGTCAATCATTACAGTTACATATATTTTTTCCGTAAGGATTATATTTTCGGTTGCTCCCTCCCTGATTGGAATTACCCCTTCATAACCTATATATCTTGTAATAAATGCCCCCACCAAAATTAAAATAAAGGAAAGGTGAATGGTAAGTGTTGCCCATTTTTCTTTTTTATAAAGACGGTATCTGAAAATATTGCCAAGAAAGTTTATTACAAAAAAGACCATTATCGCTTCAAACCACCATGTATTATAAATAATTGCTCGCGAATATGGTGTGGGTGAAGTAGTCTCAGAAGCATCTAAAAAGGTGCCTATACCCATCGCGATGGCAAAAACAATAAACAATAATCCGGTAAGTCTGGTAGAAAAAAGAATGGAAGCTAACTTTTTTTGCATGTTGCAGTAATGAAGTGAATAAAAACAGCCGCAAATTTACTGAATTTTAAGCTATTTTTAATGAAAATCAGCAACAGAAAATAGTTAAATATACCGTTAAATGAAATGTTTTCGATAAAATAAAAGAAAATCGATTTATTAATCTTTAACTAAAATCCCAATACCCAAAATAGGTCTTCTATTCTGGTGTGGAAAATCCTAAATCTTATGTATTTTAGCAGAATGATACGCATTGTTTTATTAGGGGCCGGAAATGTAGCTTCCCATTTGGCAGAAACTTTTCTCGCTTCGGGGGATGTGGAACTCCTGCAAATCTATAACCGAACGGAAACCTCCTTGTTTCCCTTCAAAGGAAAGGTAAAAACCACTACTTCCCTTGCGGAACTGGCAGATGCAGATGTTTATATTATTTCCATTGCAGATGACGGTATTGCTACCTTGTCTGACGCATTGCTATTTTCAGGCAAGCTGGTGGTCCATACTTCAGGCAGTGTTGCCATGGAAGAGTTAAACCCCAAAAACAGGTGCGGGGTTTTTTATCCGTTACAAACGTTCTCCAAAAACCAATCGGTTGACTTTTCGGAAATTCCCATTTGCCTCGAAGCCGAAAATGAAGAGGATGGGATTCTTCTGGAAAAACTCAGCAATGCCATCGCCGGAAAAAGTTATTTTATCAATTCGGAACAACGCCGAAAAATGCATCTTGCAGCGGTTTTTGTTTGCAATTTTGTCAATCATTTATACCACATCGGGTATGAAATCACTTCAGAAAACAACATCCCTTTTGATATCCTAAAACCCCTTATCAAGGAAACGGCAAGAAAAATAGAAAATGCCATTCCTTCTGAAGTACAAACAGGGCCTGCAAAACGCAATGACAAAAAAATAATCGCAAAACAATTGGAAACCCTACATTTGCAGGAACACAAAGACATTTATAACCTGCTCACCAACGCTATAACAGAGTATTATGGAAGAAAGAAGCTATAAAGAATATTTACAAAACATTACCACATTCATTTTTGATGTGGACGGTGTGCTCACCAGCGGCAATATTGCCGTTACCACCAGCGGGGAACTTTTACGCGAAATGAATGTAAAAGACGGCTATGCTTTAAAAACGGCCGTGGAACAGGGTTTTAATGTATGTATTATTTCCGGCGGAAGCAATGAAGGGGTCCGACTGCGCTTACGCGGACTGGGCATTACCGATATCCATTTAGGGGTGCATGATAAAACCGAAACGATGGATGAATATCTGGACGAATATAGCATTAAACGCGAAAACGTCCTTTATATGGGCGATGACATCCCTGATTTATATGTGATGCAGGAAGTGGGCTTGCCTACGTGTCCGCAGGATGCCGTTCCGGAAGTAAAAGGCATATCCAAATATATTTCCCACAAAAAAGGCGGTAATGGCTGTGTGCGCGATGTGATTGAACAAGTACTTAAAGTACAGGGCAAATGGGTTATTTTACCCAACGCGCAGTTGGATTAATCTTCTTTCTATTTTAAAAGCATGATACATTTCTTTAAACTCATTCGCTTACAAAACCTGTTAATGATTGCACTCGTGCAGGTCTTGATCAAATATGCGTTATTTGAGCCTTTTGCCATAGACACTTCTTTATCGACCATTGAATTCATATTTCTTGTGATCGCAACGATGTGCATTGCGGCAGGTGGAAATATCATCAACGACATTCAAGATGTGGCCATAGATAAAATCAACAAACCCGGCAAAGTGCTTATCGGAAAAAAAATCACTGAACAAACCGCTTATAATTACTACCTGATCCTAAATGTTATAGGAGTTGGCCTAGGCTTTTACCTGGCAAACAGCATCGGAAAACCTGGATTTGCGGCATTGTTCATTGTCTTTTCAGCGTTGTTGTATTTGTATGCAACCTATTTAAAATCTATAGTTCTTGTGGGGAATATCGTTATTTCCATACTCGTGGCCATGAGTATCATTATTGTGGGCTTGTTTGAACTATTCCCCGCAATTACGGAAACCAACCGTGTGGCGCAATCCACGCTATTTTCGATACTTCTCGACTATGCCTTGTTTGCTTTTTTAATGACATTACTACGCGAACTCGTCAAAGATGTTGAAGATATTGATGGGGACAAGAATGGCGGGCTACAAACCTTACCTATTCTTTTGGGAAGAAAACGTACCGTTAAAATCATCCTTGGGCTTGCTATACTTGTTATAATTCTAATTGTTTATTATCTGTACACCTATATGTACCAGCAACAGACAGCAATGCTTTATTTTCTGGTTTTTGTGGTGGGCCCCCTGCTCTATTTTTGTATTCAGCTTCTTAGCGCAACAAAAAAAGAAGATTTTAGTTATCTCTCCGGGGTATTAAAATT
Source organism: Planktosalinus sp. (assembly GCA_041748455.1). Taxonomy (GTDB): domain Bacteria; phylum Bacteroidota; class Bacteroidia; order Flavobacteriales; family Flavobacteriaceae; genus Planktosalinus. Next base: position 2,013 of record JBGTDF010000386.1, on the reverse strand, counting down.
TATTATGCTTTTGGGCATACTGTCCATGTTGTTATATCCATTTATTCTTACTTAGCCATGTTAAAAGAGAAACTCAAAAAATACCATATTATATTAGCTTCGGCATCCCCCAGAAGGCAGCAATTTTTTAAAGACCTGGAACTCGATTTTGAAATACGTATAATCCCGGTCGAGGAAAAGTATGCAACGGCATTGGTTTCCAATGAAATAACCGATTATTTATCGCAGCTAAAAGCTTCAGTATATAGGGATTTGCAACCTAATGACCTGTTGATCACCAGTGATACTATAGTCTGGCATGACGATAAGGCATTGGGAAAACCCGCAAATAATGAAGAGGCTTTTGCCATGTTAAAAATCCTTTCGGGAACCACACATAAAGTTATTACCTCCGTTTGTTTTACGACACTTAAAGATCAGGTTACCATACATGACACTACTACGGTATGGTTCTACGAATTGACAGATAATGAAATCAACTATTACATAAACAACCACAATACTTTGGATAAAGCCGGGGCTTATGGCATTCAGGATTGGATAGGCGCCATTGGTGTCGAAAAGATTGAAGGGTCCTACAATAACGTTATGGGATTTCCTACCCATCTTGTTTATAAAACGTTAATGCGCATTGCGAAATAACCAAATTATGCTAATTTTAAGCTAAATTTTTTTCCATGAGATTCTTTTTAACGTTCGTTACTCTTTTACCCATACTTATCCTTACCGGTTGCAACGATAAAACCAAGGCAGATTTAAACCCCGGTAACGAACGGGTGCTTTCGGAAGCATTTAGCTCTTATTGGTATAACGCCACTGCAGAAATAACTTCTTATTCGCTGCAAATGGAGCGTTATGGGGAAATGCGCGACGGTACCGCGGTTCTTATTTACGTCACCGAAGATTTCCTTGCTGACGAACAGGTAAAAGCAAACCGAAAAGATGAAACCACCATACCCATTTTAAAACTGAACAGCACAAAAAACTTTATGACCGGCATCTACCCCTACGCTATGATGAGCAGTACTTTTTATCCGGTACTTGAGGAGAGTCATGCATTAAAGGTCAGTACTTCCATACAGGAATGGTGCGGTATTACCTACGCCCAGATAAACAACAGGAATACTTTTGAAATCACCTCACATTCTTATTTTCAAAATGAAGCAGATCAAAATTTCAACCTCGAAAAAACCTGGCTGGAAGATGAATTCTGGACGTTATTGCGCATTGATCCCGCTGCTTTACCTACCGGGGAAATCACGGTTATCCCTTCTTTGGAATTCACCAGATTGCGGCATAAGACCATAAAACCTATGCGGGCTATAGGCACATTTGCCGAAGAAGAAACGATGTTCAGTTATTCTGTGCATTATCCATCTTTGGAAAGGACGCTCACTATCTGGTTTGAGAAAGAAGCCCCTTATGTTATTGAAGAATGGGAAGAGCAAATCGGGGAGTTCACCTCAACAGCCGTAAAAATAAACCAAATACAGGAAGCATACTGGAACAACACCGCAAATTCAGAGGAAGCCATGCGGGAGAATCTTTTTAATGGTAATTAAATTATGATTTCAGAAACTTTGATTACAAAACTTATTTATTCTGCCATTGCTTTGGTGGTATTAATTATAATACGCTCTATTTTAATAGGTTTGGTTAGAAGTTTTGCCCGAAAAAGCGAAAAACTGGAACAGCGAACCAGGTTGATTGTAAAGTATGTCGATTTTCTTACTATTTTCCTGATTATTTTTTTATTGATCCTTATTTGGGGCGTAAATTTTAAAGATATCGGACTGGTATTTTCTTCGGTATTTGCCATCATTGGTGTTGCACTTTTTGCACAATGGTCCATACTCAGCAATATAACGGCAGGTATAATCATGTTCTTTAATTTTCCCTATAAAATGGGCGACAGGATTAAAATCCACGACAAAGAGTTTGTCACTGACATCCTGACTATTGAAGATATTCGCACCTTTCAGGTAATCCTGCGCACCGATACCGGTGAAATTT
>JBGTDF010000385.1:0-12633 GCA_041748455.1 Planktosalinus sp. | reverse complement strand
GCCTCTTATGGTACTATTTCTACTTCAATAGGTTCTTCATATATTACTTTTTCCTTCTTCCAGACAAAAACATAGAGCCAGGTTAAGGTAAAGGTGGGTATTACATCGAGGCCGGGGGATAATTCTTCCAGAAACACAAGTACTGCCGCAATCCTACCCCTTTTCCCCGGATACATTTTAGTCATTTGGGAAGCGGCAAACGGCGCCCAAAGTAAGTCAAGGAAAGGGCCGACAAACGGTATAAAATAAGTGGACATACCGATGAGGTCATAAAATATTCCCCTTCTTAATAATTGGTATTTGGTGTTCATTGTACATAGGTTAAAAGTTTCTGCCTCTGCCTATAACGCAATAAATGTTCCAAAATTATTTTTTTACTTTTCAATAAGTTTTAAAAATTCGGTGCGGGTTTTCATTTTTTCAAAAGCACCACGGAAACCGGAAGTTGTGGTTGTGGAATTTTGCTTTTGCACACCACGCATCATCATACACATGTGGGAAGCCTCAATTACCACGGCAACCCCTTTTGGTTTTAAGGTATTGTAAATACAGTCGAGTATTTCTTTGGTCAACCGTTCCTGCACTTGTAGTCTGCGCGCAAAAACATCTACTACTCTGGGAATCTTACTCAAACCCACAATATGTCCGTCTGGGATATAAGCAATGTGGGCTTTACCAAAAAATGGCAGCAGGTGATGCTCACATAAAGAATACAATTCAATATCTTTTATAATGACCATATTCTCGTAATCTTCCTTAAACATAGCTGCCTGCAATATTTGTGCTGCATCCTGATGATACCCCTGAGTTAGAAACTGCATGGATTTTGACGCACGTTCAGGGGTTTTTAGTATTCCCTCCCTTTGAGTATCTTCTCCCAAAGATTCTAAAATATCAAGAAAACCGCTTTTCAGGTTTTCGGTTATGGTACTGCTGCTTTCTTCTAGCGTATTTTCTATTTTCATGCTTTAGTTTTTAGTTTGTTGGGATGCAATTTTTTTAATTTGTCCAGTTTCGGAACAATAACATATTGGCAATAGAGCTGATCGCTGTTTTGATTGTAGTAATTCTGATGTTCTTCTTCCGCATTATAAAAAACGGTTGCCGGTGTTACTTCCGTAACTATCTTGTTTTCGAAAACATTTTTCTCTTCCAAAAAGTCTATATATCGTTTAGCAATCTCTTTTTGTTCCTCGGAATGGTAAAAAATAGCGCTTCGGTATTGGGTGCCTTTATCATTCCCCTGTTGGTTTAAGGTAGTGGGGTCGTGCGTTGCAAAAAACACCGCAAGCAAAGCTTCAAAGGTTATTTTCTCAGGGTCATAATACACCTGAATGGCCTCTGCATGACCTGTCCGTCCGGTGCAAATTTCACGGTATGCCGGATTTTTAATTGTACCGCCGGTATAGCCGGAAACCACCTTCTCTACCCCTTCCAGTCGAAGGAATACGGCCTCTGTGCACCAGAAACAACCTCCGGCAAATGTTGCAATAGAATTTGTGTTTGAATTCATAGATTATTTTGTTTAACAAATGTATGATAATAATTAAACATAAGTATAGTTTTAACTTTTTCTTAATAGCTTCGGGAAAATCGATTTGTTTACCTTAGACGTTTTAAATGGCAATACCTTTTTTTGGTTGTCCTTTCTTGAAATAAAAAGGTTGTTTTTAAGGATACAAATAATTACTTTCACCCGGTAAAAGAAAACTATGATAAAGGCGAGCAATATTCATAAATACTATGACGATTTACACGTTTTAAAAGGAGTGGATCTAACTGTTGCCAAAAGCGAAATTGTGTCCATAGTAGGCGCCTCAGGTGCCGGAAAAACAACGCTTTTACATATTTTGGGGACACTGGATACCGCTTCCAAAGAATCGGGGGAGCTGATAATCAACGACACCTCCATTTCGGGTTTGAGCAGAAAGGAACTCGCAAAGTTCCGAAACGAAAATATCGGGTTTATCTTTCAGTTTCACCAGTTGCTGCCTGAATTTACTGCTCTTGAAAATGTATGCATCCCTGCTTTTATAAAACGTACAAGCAAAGCCGAAGCAGAAAAGAAAGCAAAAGAGTTACTTGACTTTCTGGGGCTTTCGCACCGCATCCACCACAAGCCCAATCAACTTTCAGGAGGCGAACAGCAACGTGTGGCAGTGGCAAGGGCTTTGGTGAATGACCCTTTGATTATTTTTGCCGATGAGCCCAGCGGAAACCTCGACAGCACTTCTGCTGATAATTTGCACAGTTTATTTTTTCAGCTTCGCAAAGAATTTGGGCAAACCTTTGTCATCGTTACCCACAATGAGGAACTCGCTGACATGGCAGACAGAAAGCTGGTCATGAGCGACGGAAATATTCTTAAAAACTAACTGTACTTCTTGCCTGCAAAAAAATTAAACCAAAAAAAACTAAAAGAATTTCTTGACGAAAAGGTCATTCAATACAATTCGCTTGATTTTATTGACAGTGACCCCATACAGATCCCGCATCAATTCCGGGAAAAGGAAGATATAGAAATTGCCGCTTTTCTGGTGGCGACTATCGCCTGGGGCAACAGAAAAAGCATCATTACCAACGGCAACAAACTGATGGCTCTCATGGGGAATTCCCCTTATGATTTTGTGATGTCCCATACCGAAAGCCATCTGGAAGCCATGTCCCCTTTTGTGCACCGCACTTTTAATGCCATGGATTTGCATTATTTTCTGAAAGCCCTGAAGCATATTTACACCAACCACCATGGGCTCGAAGCCATTTTTGCTGCCCATGCCGAAGAAAAGTCGACACAAAAAGCCATACACGAATTCAAAAAAGTATTCTTCAGCATGGAGCACCCGTTGCGCACCACCAAGCATATTTCAGACCCCACACAAAACTCTGCTGCCAAGCGCATCAATATGTTCTTGCGTTGGATGGTCAGGAACGATGCTGCCGGTGTTGACTTTGGCATCTGGAAAATGGTACACCCCTCCCAACTCTCGTGTCCGCTCGATGTGCATAGTGGGAATGTGGCCAGAAAACTGGGCTTGCTGCAACGAAAACAAAACGATGCAAAAGCACTGCTGGAACTGGACAATTCCTTACGAAAACTGGATGCCGAAGATCCTGTAAAATATGATTTTGCTTTGTTTGGTTTAGGGGTGTTTGAGAAGTTTTAAGAATTGTTCGAAGTCCGAAGTGTCGGGATAGCAGATTTTCTTGCAACGTCTCATAACTGAAAGATATACCCAAAATAAAAGATTTTTTTTCATTAAACTTTGCAATTTTAATTTGAATTTGTTTACTAATTAGTTAACTTTGTTCTGTGGTAAAAAGAATAATCACATACAAAGAATATTTCACTGACTTTTATAAAGCTCAAGAAGATAAGGTTCAAGAAAAGATTGAATATGTTTTGGATTTAGTGCGCTTTGAAAGACAAGTTCCAAAAAAGTTCTTCAAATCCCTTGAAAATACGGATGGAATTTATGAAATGCGTGTGATTACTACTTTTAAAAGTATTCGGATTTTGTGCTTTTTTGATGATGGAAATTTGATCGTACTCGTGAACTGCTTTGTGAAGAAAACCCAAAAGACACCGAAAAAGGAAATAAAACTAGCCGAAAAACTAAAAAAAGAATATATAAAAAATAAAAATAATTGATATGAAAAATGTAACTGATTTTGAGGACATCCTCATTGAAAAATATGGAATAAAAGGAACTGAAAAAAGAGACAAATATGATGCTGATTCCCTTGCTTTCCGTCTTGGAGTTATGCTTAAAGAGGCCCGAAAAGAAGCAAATCTTACCCAAGAAGAACTTGCCGAAAAAACAGGAACGAAAAAAAGCTATATTTCTAGAATTGAACGTGGATTGAGTGATATTCAAGTTTCGACCTATTACAAACTTATTGAAACCGGACTTGGCAAACAATTGAATATTGAAATAGCTTAAACGGCACTGAATACATTGAGAATGTTGAACAACTCACAAGATATTGCCGATTTGCGAATTCCACCTTCCAACCGACTGGAAAAACTAACCGGAAAATTAAATGAGTTTTATAGCATACGGATTAACAAACAATGGCGGTTTATATTTATCTGGAACAACGGTAACGCAAGCGAAGTCGAAATAATTGATTATCATTAAAAATTAAAAATAATGGAAAAGTTAGCAAATGTACATCCCGGAGAAATCTTAAACTACGAATTTCTGGAGCCATTGGAAATCACCGCATACCGACTTTCCAAAGACTTAAAAATACCACAAACAAGAATATCGGAAATCATAAAAGGAAATCGAAGAATAACCGCAGACACTGCCTTGAGATTAAGTAAGTATTTTGGGAATTCAGCAAAATTCTGGCTCGGACTTCAAGACGATTATGACATTGAATCTGAAAAAGAATCCAAAGGGTCTGAACTGAACGAAATTAAACATTACGAAAATAAAAATGTTGCCTAAAAATAGATACAATCTATAGCCTCTACCCGCCCACCCGGAAAATCTGAAAGGTTTTTCCTCAGGTCTGGGTTTTGTTTGCTACATTAGTTGCTCAATCCACGCCACAGCTCATACGAGCCGAGAAACGTTAGCACCAATTTATCGAAATTATGAAAACACTATTTTACTTTATTATAATGTCCTATTTTATCGGTTATAGTTCAACTGAGCCGAAATGCATAGAAATAAATGAAGTGCAGCAAACTTCTAATCTAACTGACGGAAAAACTTTAAAATTAGATTTTCCAATTACACCAAATACATTAAAAGAAATTCTTCCAATACAAGGTCATTCTGTAAACCTTACTATGAATGTTGCATCAGATGATTCTGATATTTACTTGATGTTTCAACTTGAACTAGGAAAATTAAAGGAAGAGGTGGCACAAGATAATTATGGTTTTTTTACTGGATTCCTTATGTATATTGTTAATGGTTTAGGCGCTCAATTAGGTCCCTTGACTGAATTTGGTTTTGAAGAATTCAAAGGGTTCAACTTTGATATTATAAGCCCAAACAAAGATGAAAAACGGACTGCGAAAGGCAAAACACTTTTGGTTAATGGTCGAGCATATATTTGGTTTGGCATATCCAATGCTACTGACTCTAACGAAAAAGTGAGCAATTTTATTAATTCATATAGTCTAGATTAAAGTGAGTGATTAATACCCTCTCCTACGTTTGCAACTTCAGAGCTAACCAAAGTCAATACAATTTCCAAAACCCTCCCGCCATCTCATGATGGCATTCCAAAAAATTGGTATATTAGCTTTTGAAACATTCCAACTATGAAAACATTTTTTCTCGCGGCACTCCTTTGCTTTTCAGGGGTTGTATTTTCCCAAAACAGGACCTTACCCACAGACACCATCGTTACCACCACCAATAGTGTGGTGATCAACGGGCAAACGGTTTCCTATCAGGCTAAAACTGGTACACAACCCGTGTGGGATGCAAACGGCGAACCCATTGCTTCCCTGTTTTATACCTATTATGAGCGCACCAACATACAGGACAGGGCAAACAGACCTTTAATTTTTTCGTTTAACGGTGGTCCCGGCTCTGCTTCGGTATGGATGCACGTGGCATATACCGGTCCCAAAGTTTTGAATATAGATGCAGAGGGCTATCCGGTGCAGCCGTATGGCGTAAAAGACAATCCCTACTCCATTTTAGACGAAGCAGATATCGTTTTTATTAATCCGGTGAACACCGGCTATTCCAGAATGATACAAAAAGACGGCAAAGACCCGGATACCAAACAGTTTTTTGGGGTCAATGCAGACATTGCCTATCTGGCGGAATGGATGAATACTTTTGTCAACCGAAACAATCGCTGGCTGTCCCCAAAATACCTTATCGGTGAAAGCTATGGCGGCACCCGTGTAATGGGATTGGCACTCGAACTGCAAGACCGCCAGTGGATGTATTTAAACGGTGTGATTTTAGTTTCCCCGGCAGATTATCAAGTGTTGCGAGTGGGCGGACCGGTGTCTTCGGCTTTAAACCTGCCTTATTACACTGCCGCAGCCTGGTACCACAAAGCACTGGACAGCGGTTTACAGCAACAGGATTTATTGCAAATATTGCCCGGGGCAGAAGACTTTGCCATTAACGAACTCATTCCGGCACTGGCAAAAGGCAGTTTTATTTCTCCGGAAGAAAAGGAGGCCACCGCACAAAAAATGGCGTACTATTCGGGCTTGTCCAAAGAAGTAATCCTGCAACACAACCTGGATGTGCCCACCGGCTTTTTCTGGAAAGAATTGCTTAGAAGTAAAGGGCAAACCATAGGAAGGCTGGACTCGAGATATTTGGGCCTCGATAAAATGGACGCCGGCACTTCGCCCGATTACAGTGCAGAACTCACGTCGTGGCTGCATTCCTTTACCCCTGCGATAAATTATTACATAAGGGAACACCTTAATTTTAAGACCGATATCAAATACAATATGTTTGGTAACGTGCGGCCCTGGGATTTTGAGAATGACAATACCCGCGATAATTTACGTCAGGCAATGGCGCAGAATCCGTATTTAAAGGTTTTGTTCCAATCCGGTTACTATGATGGGGCAACTACATATTTCAATGCAAAATACACCAAATGGCAAATAGACCCGAGTGGTAAAATGAAAGACCGCCTCTATTTTAAAGGCTACCGAAGCGGCCATATGATGTACCTGCGCTATGAAGATCTAAAAAATGCCAATGACGATATACGGGAATTCCTGAGAAACTCACTGCCCGGAAATAAATCTGCTAAATATGAGGAGATTGGAAATTGAGGTTCGTTATGAAAAATCGTAGTGCAAAGCATACTAAATTAGCATATTATTGATAAGAAAGTATTTTATATAAACAAGTTGTAAACCATTTGAAAAAAATAAATCACATCCTCATTATAATTTTGATTTTATCCAATATTGGAATTGGATATGGGCAAGTTTGTGGGCAATTTTTCGATAAAGTTTCGACAGTGCCAGTGCCTTTGGTAAAGGTTTCATTTAAATTAGATTCGACTAATTTTGAACGCTCTGATGTCAATGGGGAATTTGTATTGGAAATTCCTTCAACCATGTCAAAATCGGATTTGTATTTTGAAACATTATTGGGACTAATCGTAAGAATTAAAAACGTGCCAGTAATTCCAAACGAACAACTCAATTTGGGAAAAATATTTTTACCCGATTTCAAGTATATATCAATAGAGGATTATAAAAAACTAAATCGGGAACAACAGAAAGAGTGTATCGAGGATAGACATTATGCAGATGTTCATGGATATTCATACACCAACCAATTGGATACAAACTATCTAATTTTAAAATGTATTCAGTCTCAAAAAAGAATTACTGATTTTTCATTTGACCCCACCACAAAAATAATTACTTTGGACTGGAATATGTTTAACGATTGTGAGTAAAAACGATTTGCAAATACAGGCTATAAGCTATGGTTTCTAACGGCTCACTCTGTAAACCCCTACAATAAAACACGCATAATTGAAAACGTTAGTAAGAAGAAAAAGATGATAAAAAAAATAAACATTAAAATTGTAGTGTTTGAAACTATTTCTTTGATTTTTCTAATTCACGGTCTTCAAAGATTATATGTAGCATCACAAGGTGCTAAATATGATGCAATAATGAGTAATAATTGGGAAAAGTTTGAAACTCTCTCAACTTTAACTGTCGGTCATTTTTTTGCATATAGAGCAATTTGGACTTTCGGAATTATAATAACTGGAGTTTTGGTTATTGGATTAATAAATTGGAAAAACAAAATCAGTAAAATTAATTCAATTTTGTTTTTTTTATTGATAACAGGAATTTCAGTTACTGGCTTTTTTGTAAAAGGAATTTTAAACAATTATTTAAATTATTTTTGTGGACTATTTGGTGATAAGTATGGAATTTCTTTTTTAATTGGGGGAACTATTTTAACATTAATCGGAATTTCAATTTTGTGGATAACAATTAGAAGATATAAAAAAAACTATACACAAAACCTAGGATAAACAATGACTTCTACCGGCTCACTCGGGTAAAACCCAAACACCCAACTTTTAAAGCCATAAGGAGATTGAAAATTAAGGGCAGCTTTAAAAAATCTTAATACAAAGTCGAAATAATACGACAGGATGCAACATTAGGAAAAGCGATTAATTTTTCAGATATTTAAAATCAAAATTTTACATAAAATGGCAACAGTAGATAACATCAGAAATGGATTGATTGAAAAAATACTATCCATAAAAAATAAAGATTTCTTAGAAGCACTTGACAAACTGGTTTCTTCGAGTTCGTCCGAATCTGAAATCATTGAATTGACTAACGAGCAAAAAACAATGTTGGAAATGAGCGAGCAAGACATCACAGACGGAAAATTGATTTCCCAGGAAGCGATGGATAAAAGAAATTTGGAATGGCTAAACGCGATGTAATTTGGACAAGGACTGCCGACATCCAATTTGTTGGAATTTTAGAATATTGGGTTAAGAGAAATAAATCCAATACCTACTCAAAAAAACTTGTGAAATTAGTTTCCGAAAGGACAAAGCAAATCGCAGAAAAGCCCTTAATATATAAAGCAACAGATTTCAAAGATGTGCGAATAGCTTCACTAGGTAATTTTAGCATATTTTATAAGGTTTCTGATGAAAAAATTATAATAACTGCTTTCTGGGACAATCGACAAGACCCTAAAAAACTTTTGAAAATATTAGAGAATAAAAATTAATGTTGCACACACCCACAAGAAGCTATTGCTTAAACCGGCACGGCAAAACCCAAACACAAAACTTTTAAAGCCATAAAGACATTGAAAATTAAGGACAATTATAAAAAATCTTAATACAAAGTCGGAATAATACGGCAGGCAAGACACAGGGCATAGTCCAAAATCATTGTTTACAATATGACAAAAACTTTAATTTTAATATTTACCTTTTTACCTCTGACTTTATTCAGTCAGCATTTAAAATGTTGTGAAACGGAAAAAGAAGTGGAAACCTATTTAAGTGGAAAATGGAAAGTAAAAGATTCTCCCTCTAAAACTGTTTATCACTATTGGTTTGAGAATGATAAAGGAAATTTAGAGGATTTTGAACCAGCAGAAGATGGAGCAGAGATTATTATTGAGGACAATCACTCATTTGTAGATATCATTAAATACGAAAACGGATTTAAACTCAAACATACCTACCTGTATGGAAATTGGGTTTCTGAATTGAAATACCTAAATGCAAACAAACTAATTTTAATAACAGACGGTAAAGAAACGGAATATTATAAAATTGTGAACTAAAGAAGAAATGTTATAAAACCTTTGAGAAAAATGGAGAATGAAATTAAAAACAGAATTCCGATACACGTGGATTTACAACCTCATCGTGATGAACTGTATTCTGGAATTTGTTTAAAATCTACTAATAAAATCTTTATTTTCATTTGCTTCAATGACGAAACTAAAGAATTTGATGGTTTCGCAATAATCAGAAACTACGAAATTGATAAATATAGAGAATGGGACGAAGAAGAATTAAGCGAAATAAAGAATTACAATTATGCTGAATTTATTGGAAAACTCCCTCTAGAAAAAATGAACAATATGTTCGAATCTTTATCGGTATTGAAAAATGAAAAATTGATTTCGATATTTGTAGAATCTGATGATAATTCATACTTCGTTGGTCAAATTAAAAATCTATCAGAAAACGAAGTAGAATTAAAACTACTTAATGAAGATGCGGAATGGATTAGAAATGAAAAAATAAAAATAGACCACATAACTTATATTGGATTTGGGACAAGTATTGAAAAAAAGTTACTGAATAAAAACGTGGTACACAACCGTCGATAAGTTATGGCCTCAACCGGCTCAATAGACAACCTCAGCATTAAAAAGGCAGCCTTTAATAAACAAAAACATTGAAAACAATTCATAAAATGAAAAACCAAGAAAAAATATCGAATGAGAACCGAAATTGGTATATCGTTGAGATTATTGAAAAATTCGAACCGGTTGACCGAAATGAAAAACAAGATTTGAGAAGAGTATCGACTTGGGGAAATCATCATCTAATCAAAGCGGACTCACCTGAAAAGGCATTTGACAAAGCTGTAAAACTTGGAAAAGAAAAGAATTATAAATTTACTAATTCTGATAAACTCGAAATGGAATCTATTTTTGTTGGAATTGGAGAATTATTGCCGATTTACGAAGACATTGAAGACGGAGCAGAATTGATGTGGAATGATTATGGATTTATTAGTAACCGCAGAACTATGAGAATGCCTTATGAAAAGAAAGAACTTATGAAATTAATAAAACCGAAGCAAGAACTTAATAAAAAACTCTAAGTGACACGGCTCAAGTTATGGCTTCTAGCGGCTCACTCGACAAACCTTGCAAGCATCAAAGTTTGTGTTTTTAACTATCTTAATTCTTAAATTACGCCACAGCTCATAAGTAAAAATGTTATGCAAAAGTTAAAAAAATGAAACATATTTTAATGAATTTAATTATTCTTTTTCTACTATATTCTTGTGGAAAAGTATCTGAAAATAATCAATCGAAAGCCGTCGAACCTGAATTTTCTGTTGACAAATCCTATTATACAATCATTGAGTATAATCCAAAAGCAAAAATATTCGAAAATGCTAAAACCACAGATTTAAGCAATTCCGAATTAATTGAAATAGAAAAAATCTTGAAATCTGCGATTGAAGAAAATAACGATTTCCAAGCAAATAATTTAAAAAAACACAACGAAAAATACCCAGAGAACCAAATAAACGAAACAGGTTTTGAACTTGAATTAGGAGATTACAGAAGACAATATATTCCAGTTATTAATGTAAGTGGAGAAAAAGAAGTTTGGATTAACTTTATGTGCGATGAAGCTAACAATGAAATTTGGAGAACGGAATTATTACCACCTGTTGAGGACGGAGGCAAATGCTATTTTAATATTAAAATTAATCTGACTACAAAATCTTATTCAGAATTAAGAATTAATGGTTATGCTTAAAAAAAAACGTTTTACAACATAATCGGTTAGCAATGGCTTTTATCCACTCACTAATAAAAGCCCACACCGAAACATACAACTTTCCATACACGAAAACGTTAGTCAGAATTAGAAAAAATGAATGAAAATTTCGAGAACTTTCCAAAATTAAATGAAGCCAAAGCATCAATCGAACGATTAAAAAAAGCTGATTGGCCAAAAATATCGGACTTTAAAAACGCTGAATATTTTTTAAAAGAGGTTGAACGAATAATTTTTAAAGAATTTAAAGTTCTACCAAATATTTTTAAATTATTAAAGATTTCTGACTTTACACTACCAATATTTAGAGTTAGAGAAGTAAATTCTTTTACAAATATTAATCAGTTTTCGGAACATAGTTATCCACCTATAAACCTAACTGGATTTAATCGTTGTAATTACCCTAATAGTCCCGTTTTCTATTGCTCTGACAATCCAATGACAGCTTTAATGGAAGTTGTTAGAAATACCGATTACAAACAAAAAAAATTTTGCATTTCAAAATGGGAATTAATTGATTCAGACAAACAATTTGCTTTTCAAACTTTTTTACAAATAGAACTTCATCAAGACAACAATTATGGAGTACTTAAAGATTCAGAAATTGAACAATTAAACCAACCGTTTGATAATAAACTTGACTAAGATAGAAAAGAAGGATTAGCGGAATATATGAAATTCCTACATTCTGTATTTATAAACGATAAGAGTTATGCTTTATCTGCAAGCATTGCACATAGGGCTTTGAATGCAAGACATAATTTAGCAACTGATATTTTAATGTATCCGAGTATTCAAACTCAATACAAAGGAGTAAATATGGCAATTACCCCAAACTTTGTAGACAATATGATGAGAGTACAAAGATTTTATATCGTCAAATTAGAAAACTATAATATGGAAACTGGAAAATGTAATATTATAATTTCAAAATACGGAGATATTAAAAAAAACATAATTTTTTGGAAAAATATAACTCCAGATGATGAAATTTATAAAAAACATTTGCTTTCCGACTTTAAAGGCTTAATGGAGGACAATGATGAATGGAAGTTTAACGAAATAAAAAAATAATGTGCAACAAAAGCGGCGATAATCTATTGCTTCTATAAGGCTCACTAGGCAAAACTCAGCATCAAAAAGGCTACCCTTCATAAACAAAAATATTGAAAACAATTTAAAAAATGAAAAAACTAACTTCATTATTGATAATTTTATTTTTGACTTTTAGTTGTAAAATGGTCAATCTAACAGATGTAGAAAAACGTTATTTGATTAATGATAGTGGAAATAAAAAGTTCTATTTGATTGGCTTAATTAAAGAAAATCAGGAAAGTGGAAAATTAGGAGAAATTCCAATGGTTATAATTGATGGAAAACCCATTACATATCACTATAAAGAACCGAATGAAAAAATTGTAATTGCGAGAAATGATATTATGCGAATTGAAATAATGGAAAAAGATAAAAGTATTCCCTTATTTGGAAGTGCAGGTAAATTTGGAGTTGTTCAAGTGTACACCAACCAAAATAAAATAGTATCGGAATAAAAACTATACACACCAGCGATAAGCTATGGTTTCAACC
>JBGTDF010000384.1:0-2174 GCA_041748455.1 Planktosalinus sp. | reverse complement strand
TCAAAGTAAAAGAATAGACTTTAAAGAATAATTTATAAGAGATAAAGAAATGGGCGAACAAAAACGAAAACTGGAAAACAAAGAAGAATTTATATTTCAGAAAAAGAATTATAAGTTTATGTTTATTGGACTGGGCTTTATAGCATTAGGTTTTATCCTGATGATTGGTGGCGGTAGTGAGGATCCTAATGTCTTTAATCCGGAAATTTATAACTGGAGGCGCATTAGGTTAGCACCGGCGTTGATCTTAATCGGGTTTGCTATTGAAGTGTATGCCATTCTATTAAACCCAAATAAAAAATAAATGAATTATTTAGATGCGTTAATCCTGGGCGCTGTTCAGGGATTGACGGAATTTCTTCCGGTTTCTTCTAGTGGACATTTAGAAATTGGTAAAGCATTACTTGGTGACCAAAGCATTCCGGAGGAAAGTTTATTGTTTACCGTAGTAGTTCATTTTGCCACTGCCTTGAGTACTATTATCGTTTTCCGAAAAGATATTGCTGAAATTATACGGGGCTTATTCCAGTTTAAATGGAATGATGAATTTAAATATTCGCTAAAAATTATCTTATCCATGGTGCCGGCGGTGTTTATTGGCTTGGTTTTTATTGACCAACTGGAATCCCTTTTTAGTGGTGACATACTTTTTGTTGGTTTTATGTTGATAATAACTGCATTGTTGTTATGGCTTGCAGATAAAGCCAAAAAAAATACCAAAAAAGTATCTTTTCAGAATGCTTTTGTAATTGGTGTAGCACAAGCCATCGCAATTCTTCCGGGAATTTCAAGAAGTGGCGCGACCATCGCAACTTCAGTTTTACTGGGAATTGACCGAGAGCGGGCAGCACGGTTTTCCTTTTTGATGGTGGTGCCTTTGATTTTGGGAAAAATGGCAAAAGACATTTTAAGTGGGGATATATCCACCGAAACTGCAAATCTGGGGATCTTACTAACCGGATTTGCAGCAGCATTTGTTTTTGGGATAATTGCCTGTACCTGGATGATTGCAATCGTTAAGAAAAGCAAGCTATCTTACTTTGCTGTGTATTGCTTCATCGTTGGGGTGATTTCTATTATTTTTGGGTATTATAATTAAAAAATGATAAATAAAGAATCCTTTCAAGAAGGCCAATTCCTTTTAATCGACAAACCCCTGAACTGGACTTCTTTTCAGGTGGTCAATAAAGTGCGTTGGTTGATAAGAAAACAATTCCAACTTAAGAAAATTAAAGTAGGTCATGCAGGTACTTTGGATCCGCTTGCATCGGGGCTTTTGATTATTTGCACCGGAAAGTTCACCAAACAAATAGACACCTATCAAGGGCAGGAAAAAGAATATACCGGCACTTTCACTCTGGGAGCCACCACTCCCAGTTTTGATCTGGAAACCGAAATTGATGAAAGGTTCGCTATTTCCAACCTTTCCGAAGAAAAAATAAAAGCAGCCACGCACCAATTCATCGGCGAAATCCAACAGCAACCTCCTGTTTTTTCGGCTTTAAAGAAAGACGGTAAACGCCTGTATGAATTTGCCCGAAGCGGGGAAGAAGTGGAAGTTGCTTTCCGTACTGTGCATATTTCAGCATTTGAAATTACCCGTCTTTCCTTGCCCGAAGTAGACTTTAGAGTGCGTTGCAGCAAAGGAACCTATATTCGTTCACTGGCACAGGATTTTGGAAAAGCATTGGATAACGGCGCGCATCTTTCTGCATTGCGTAGAACCAAAATAGGAGATTTTTCCGTGGAAAATGCCCTATCTATGGAGTCTTTTGAAAAGCAATTAACTACCTCAAAATCTTAATTTTATACTAAGGACTTGACTTTTGTATACTTAAAATCCTAACTTGCGGTTTTTAAATTGTATGCGAATTCTAGATGCACATAAAGCACTTATCCTTACTGTATTGCTTACGGGTATCTTTGTATTGTCTTTACTCAGCCTGAAACTTTCTTCTAATAACATTGCCCAGGAAAAAGAAATACGCATTGATTTAGGGGATGTCGATCTTCTGGAAGAAATTTTAGAAAATCAAGAGCGCGAATTGGCTGAAAACACAAGTATTGAAACACACAAAGCTTTTAATGAAGCTGACAATCCCTCGCCACAAGATCCCTCTACAAACCCGGTAACAGAAACCACACAAGGTAGAAAAACAGAAACTGCAGATCGT
>JBGTDF010000383.1:0-12119 GCA_041748455.1 Planktosalinus sp. | reverse complement strand
AGTGGTAACCCACCAACCAATACAGGATTCCCTGCCGGTGGATACTGGGGTACCACAATACCCGGTCCGTTTAGTTCCTCACACCCAACAGGTGCATTGACCTTTAGATTTTTAAGTGATGGCTCAGTAACCCGCCCGGGTTGGATTGCAAATATTATTTGTTTGCCTGTACCACCACCTAATGATTTAATTGTGAATGCCATTGATGTAGATCAGTTTACGCAAGCGTATACTGATCCTGATGTGAATATTCATTATGCAACCAATGAATTATTAAATCCTCAAGGTTGTGCTATAGCAGGGACGAATGGTATATGGTATAAATTTACCGCAACGGCAGACGGTACTGCAGAAGCTTCTGTAACCACACCATCAGGGACCACAGCGGTAATATTTTATGCGGCGCCTGATGAAGATGTGGCAAATGAGACAGAACTTGTATATACATTTGAGTCCAATAACCAATGTGCCCCGGGTACGCAAGCCAGTATTACGACCACGGCAGGGCAGAGTTATTATATTTTTGTGTTGAATACAGGTGGGGCAAGTGACGTAGTTGTAGATATAAGCAATTCCCTTGGAACCAATGAAAATACAATCGATGGATTTGTGTTCTATCCAAACCCAATGGAGAATGTGTTACATCTTAGATCCAACACCTCTATAGATAATGTGATTATCTATAATATGCTTGGTCAAAAAATAATAGACCAAAATATAGGCGCAACATCTACTCAGCTGCAAGTTTCTGATTTGGCTACCGGTGCTTACTTAATGAAAGTAGTATCAGAAGGACAAACAGCAACGTACAGGCTTTTGAAAAAATAGTAATTTTTTAACTTAATTTTTAAATCCATCCTAAAATTTTAGGATGGATTTTTCATTTTATGAATCTAAAAAGTTAAACCTGGCTATTAAGAATGAATAGAAATTATTTAACATTAATTTAATACTCTAATTTTAAATAATTCAACTAATGAAAAAAATTACGTTACTACTTGCCCTTGCAGCCTTTGCTGTAGGCTTTGGGCAACAAACGGAGCATCTTATGGGAATAGCTCCTAAAAATCATCAACAAAACAGCAAAATAGATAGTCAACAAATTATTCAATTTTCTGCAGATGGTTTACAGGGGTTTGATTCAAAAGCTTCGCATACAGCCGGGGTCACAGAAAAACCGGTTTTTCGAAGCGCATCTTCAATGGGATTACCAATGATCAACAATGTCTCCATGGGAGGCGAATGTTTGAATTGGATAAACCCAACCTCAACCACGGGATGGGTGGATTTTAATACCCAGTACGGCGGGGCGCCCACAGAAGCTCAAGGCTGTCCTTTTAATGAAATTAATTTATTTGAAGTGTGGGCTTCTGAGGCTTATTCAGTGGATAATTTCGTCGCAGGGGTGGAATACACATTTAGTATGTGCAATGGCCCCGGAGCAGGAAGTTGGGTGCCTGATTTTACAATTATAGCACCGGGAGGCATAGTAGATGCATTTGGTGCCGGTGATGGTGATGGTTGTTCCATAACCTGGACTGCCAGTGCAACCGGAACATATTTAATTGTTATTAATGAAGAAGGATTTTGTGGTGGAGGAACCAATACTGCTACAGACAATGGTTTCCCTGCATTAACCTGTACCGGTGGCGGTGGCGGTGGATCCTTTCCGGCTCCATACTGTGGCCCAATTGTGTTTACATCTGATGTAGAACCAATAACACTTGTTGAAGTTGCAGGCATAAGTAATGTGTCTAGTGCAGTTATAAATGGAAGTCCGGCACATGAAGATTTCACAGCTATAGTTGGAGAAGTGGATCCTGGAGAGAGCTACACTATCGCTTTGGAAGGAAACACGGGAGGTAATTTTACAACCAGTTTTACTGTTTTTATTGATTGGGATCAAAATGAGAGTCTGGATGATGCAGGGGAAAGATATGAAATAGGCAGTATTACTAATTCTAATGGAACTGACGGACAACAAGCAACGGGGACAATTACTGTTCCTGCTGGAGCAACATTAGGGGATACCAGAATGCGCGTTATAAAAAGATTTACTGCAGCATACGCAACCAGCTCTTGTATACCGGGATCCGGTTTTGGGCAAGCTGAAGACTATACTATTAATGTTGGTGGTACCGGAGGCGGTACCCCTGCAACTGATTTTACTTTGTTAGAGGTATTTCCAGCTGCGTCTCCATTTCCATTGGGAACTTCACCAATCGCAGGTCCATTTGCATTTTCACCGATAGGTCCCGGTATAACCCAACAACTTTTTGCCGGGGATTATGATGATAATGATGTTCTTTATGGTTTAAACTTTACTAATAATCAATTAATTTCAATTGATTCTTCTACAGGTGTTTCCACAGTTATTGGCCCACTTACAAATCTACTTGCAGCACATACAGTAACCGGTCTTTCTTTTAATCCGGTAAATGGAATTATGTATGCGTCAAGCACAGATGGTGTTATAACTCAAATATATACTGTTGACTTGACTTCAGGTGCTCTAACTTTGGTTGGTTCCGGAACAGGGAATACTTTAGGTATATGGCTGGAAATTGATAATGACGGTAATGCGTTTATGGCAGATGTAGGCACAGATAGTTTATACTCTGTAAATCTTGTAACAGGTACATCTTCAATAATTGGCTCACTGGGTATTGATATAAGTTTTGCTCAAGATGCAACTATTGATCCCTCTGATAATACATTGTATATGGCCGCATACTTAGCAAATTCAACTAGTGGAATATATACAGTTAACTTAACCACTGGATTGGCAACATTTTCACATGATACGGCAGGTAAAGAATTTGGTGTGATTGCAATTCCGGGTAGTGGCTCCGGTGGCGGCGGAGGTAACAACTGGGAATGCGCAGATGCTATAGCCCTTACTTGTGGGGATGTGGTTACAGGAAGCACTACAGGTGCTACCAATTCCGGTGGAAATGCTTCCCCGGATGTATTTTATGAATATACCGGTTCCGGCCAACTGGAATTTGTGACTATTTCCTTATGTGACGGTGGTACTAACTATGATTCCTATTTAAGGGTTTTTGCAAGTTGTGGAAATTTAGCTGTGGGAAGTGAAATTATATTCAATGATGATTTCTGTGGTCTTCAATCCCAATTAACTTTTGAATCTGATGGAACCTCCACCTATATTATTATGGTAGAAGGCTTTGGAACCGGTTCAGGCGACTTTAGTTTAGAAATCACTTGTGAACTTCCAGCACCACCACCTGCTTGTGGCGGTATATTTACAGATACCGGTGGGGTAGATGGTGATTACTCAAACAATGAAGATGAAGTTTGGACTATTACCCCTGATGCAGGAGATGCTGTTACTGTTATTTTCACTGCATTTGATGTTGAAGCAAACTGGGATGCCCTTTATGTATTTGACGGGCCTGATACCAGTTCTCCATTAATCAGCAGTGGTAACCCACCAACCAATACAGGATTCCCTGCCGGTGGATACTGGGGTACTTCCATACCAGGCCCATTTACTTCTACACATTCAACTGGGGCATTGACCTTTAGATTTTTAAGTGATGGTTCAGTAACACGTCCGGGATGGATTGCAGATGTAGTTTGTTTGCCGGTGCCACCGCCTAATGATTTAATTGTGAATGCCATTGATGTGGACCAGTTTACACAGGCTTATACAGATCCTGAAGTGAGATTGCAGTTTGCAACCAACGAGTTATTGAACCCTGATGGTTGTGCAATTGCCGGTACAAACGGTGTTTGGTACAAATTTACCGCTACAGCTGACGGTACAGCAGAAGCTTCAGTAACGACTCCGGCGGGAACCACAGCGGTAATATTTTATGCTGCCCCTGATGAAGATGTGACAAATGAAACAGAACTTGTTTATACATTTGAGTCTAATAACCAATGTGCTCCGGGTACGCAAGCGAGTATTACTACCACGGCAGGACAGAGTTATTATATTTTTGTGTTGAACACAGGAGGAGAAAGCGATGTGGTTATAGATATAAGCAATTCCCTTGGAACCAATGAAAATACAATCGATGGATTTGTTTTCTATCCAAACCCAATGGAAAATGTGTTACATCTTAGATCCAACACCTCTATAGATAATGTGACTATCTATACCATACTAGGTCAAAAAGTAATGGACCAAAATATAGGTGCAACTTCTGCCGAAATTCAGACTTCCAATCTGTCTACCGGTGCTTACCTGATGAAAGTAGTTTCAGAAGGGCAAACCGCAACTTATAGACTGATCAAAAGATAGGTTTTATTAAGTTTATCTGATATAAACCATCCGCCAAAGGCGGATGGTTTTTTTTTGTTGCCTATATTTGTTTTATGAATTGGAGATTTTCATTTATAATTCCCGTATACAATCGTCCCGAAGAAATCAAAGAACTCCTGGAAAGTTTTGTGCAAATGAATTTTCATGATGCATTTGAAATTGTTGTGGTGGAAGACGGTTCGACGGAGTCTTCCGAAGCGATAGTTACTTCTTTTAGAGACAAATTGCATATTGCCTATTTTTTTAAACCCAATTCAGGGCCAGGGGATTCCAGAAATTTTGGCATGCAACGGGCAACAGGCAATTTCTTCATCATACTGGATTCAGATTGTATTCTGCCTCCGGATTATTTAAACGCAGTGGCACACGCACTTTCTAAAAGACCTATGGACTGTTTTGGAGGTCCTGATGCTGCCCATGAAAGTTTTTCAGACTTGCAGAAGGCCATAAATTACAGTATGACTTCTTACCTCACCACAGGGGGTATTAGGGGAAAAAATATGGCTGTGCAGAAATTTGAACCCAGAAGTTTTAATATGGGTTTATCTAAAAGGGCTTTTGAAGCTACCGGGGGATTCGGAAAAATTCACCCCGGCGAGGACCCTGATTTGTCTTTACGATTGCGCAAGGCGGGATTTAAAACGCACTTTGTAAAAGATGCCTATGTATATCACAAAAGACGTATTTCTTGGAAATCTTTTTACGTGCAGGTCAAAAAATTCGGGTTGGTGCGCCCCATCTTAACACAATGGCACCCGCAATCCAGGAAAATAACCTTTTGGTTTCCCTCGCTTTTTGTCTTATATACAATCGCTAGTTTAGTATGTCTGGCATTCGGGTACTGGCAAATTGCGGCGTCTGTACTTTTTTATTTACTATTGATTTTTATCGATTCTTTTCTCTCTTCCAGAAGTATCCTGGTAGCGTTACTTTCGATTAAAGCAGTATGCATTCAGTTTTTTGGATATGGACTCGCATTTTTAAAATCCACTTTTTTTATAAGACTGCTAAAGCAGGACCCTGAAAAAAAATTTCCTAACTTATTTTTTAACTAACTTTATTTATGTTAAAAACTATATCTAAATTTTACTAAAATGAAAGTGGTTGGACTAACAGGTGGCATTGGTAGCGGGAAAAGCACTGTAGCAAAAATGTTCAGCGAACTGGGTGTTGCAGTGTATATTGCAGACGATGAGGCCAAAAAGTTAATGCAAAAGGACAGGGATTTAAAACGAGACATACAACAACTTTTAGGGAAGGAGGCTTACAAGAATGCAAAGCTCAACACTGCTTATATTGCATCTAAAGTTTTTCAGGATAAACTGCTTCTGGAAAAGCTAAATGCCATAGTACATCCTGCAGTAGGAAAAGATTTTAATACCTGGAAAAACAAACAAAGTGGCATATATGTTATAAAGGAAGCTGCAATTCTCTTTGAAAATGGCGGCTATAAACTATGTGATAAAACTATTCTTGTCACCGCTTCCGAAAAAACCCGCATCCAACGTATCCTAAAACGGGATAATTCTACACGGGAAGAAATCCTGGCAAGAATTGCAAATCAATGGGCGGATGAGAAAAAAATCATGCTGGCTGACTTAGTTATTGATAATGAAGAAAATATAGATTCTACCAAACTTCAAGTAGAAGAAATACACCGGAAACTTCTTAAATTTTTCTATTAAAAAAATTAGTTTTGTTAACATTTGGTTAAACCTTTAAATCGCTAAATGTTAAAATCTTACTTTTGAGGTATGAGCAAAAAGCTTTTTATAATTCTCATTGTTTTTATGAGTCTCTGTTTACTTGGGATAATTTTTGTTCAGGGATATTGGATTAAGAATTCCTTTGAAAATAAAGAAGACCAGTTTGTTTATAATGTGCGGCAAACATTGATTAATGTTTCCAAAGAAATACAATTAAGGGAATTAGAATATTATTACCGGCTGTATAATGAAGTTGCAGATAGCATAGGTACACCGGACAGGTCTACTTTCAGGGAGATTGTGTACACCAAAGCAGATAATATAACCAATGAAACATTTATTTATTCCAGCGGAATACTTGAAGAAGATTATAAATTGTCTTCCAATTTTTTAGAAGTGGATTTTGACAGTATTGATTTTAAAAAATTATACAACAGAAAATTCACTACCACAATCAAGGAAGGGGTAGATGGTTCTCAGTCAAATATAGAATCCACCACCATTTCTGTAAAAAGACTGGATGAACCTGAGCAATTTCATTTGAGGGAAACTTTTAAAGACGTAGCACAAAGAATGCCCATTCATAAAAGGGTGAATGTGGAAGAAATCAGAAATTTAATTAAGCATCAATTAGAAACAAGGGATTTAAAACCGGAATTTGAATTTGCTATTTTTAGCAACGGGTTATCCACAAAAATTGCCTCTGAAAATTTTGTTCATGAACCAAATTCACCAAATGTATATAGCGTACCCCTTTTTTTAGATGAAAACAGGAATTATAAATATGAATTACTGGTCAATTTTTCAAAAAAGCAACAATATGTCTTTTCCTCTGTATTGGGGATGGGAATTTTGACATTATTGTTAACCACGATAATTATATTGGCCTATTACAGTGCCATAAAACAAATTATAAGACAACGACAAATTTCAGAAATTAAGACTGATTTTATCAATAACATGACCCACGAATTCAAAACACCCATAGCCACCATAAATCTGGCGTTGGATGCTATGAAAAACCCAAAGATTTCTGAGAATAAGGAAACGATGGAACGCTATTTAAAAATGATCAGGGAAGAAAATAAACGTATGCACGCTCAGGTAGAAAGTGTTTTACGTATATCTAAACTGGAGAAAAATGACCTAAATATTAAGAAAGAGCGTATTAAGTTACACGACCTTATAGAAGATGCCATCACGCATGTGGAATTATTGGTAGAAGACAGGGGAGGGTATATTAAGACTCATTTCGGGGCATTGAAATCGTCGGTTTTGGCAAACGAATCCCACTTCACCAATGTAGTGGTAAATATATTGGACAATGCGATAAAATACTCGCCGGATGCCCCTAAAATTGACATTTTTACCGAAAATGTAAAAAACAATATCATTCTAAAAATCAGGGATCAGGGTAGTGGTATGAGCAAAGTTGCACAAAAGAAAATATTTGAAAAATTTTATAGAGAACACACAGGCAATGTTCACAACGTAAAAGGTCACGGACTTGGACTTTCTTATGTAAAACGTATGGTAGATGACCATCAGGGTCAAATATACGTCGAAAGTGAGAAAGGAAAAGGAAGTACCTTCATTATTAAACTTCAATTAATATCTTAAATTATGGAAACTGAAAATAAAAAAATTCTCCTGGTAGAAGACGATCCAAACTTTGGAACAGTTCTTAAAGACTACTTAATGATGAATGATTACAATGTTACCCATGCTAAAAACGGTATGGAAGGCTTTGAAAAATTCAAAAAAGACGACTACGATCTTTGCATACTCGACGTGATGATGCCCTATAAAGATGGTTTCACCCTTGCAAAAGAGATCCGCGAAAAAAATGAAGATGTGCCTATTATCTTTCTAACCGCTAAAGCAATGAAAGAAGATGTCCTTAAAGGATACAAGGTAGGTGCTGATGATTATCTTAACAAACCCTTTGATTCTGAAGTGTTGTTAATGAAAATCAAAGCTATTATTCAGAGAAAAGCTACAGATTCTATTGCAGACAGCAAACAATTTGACTTTCAGATTGGTAACTTCCACCTGAATTCAAAGTTGCGTTTTCTTACCTATAATAATGAAACGCCAGATAAGCTTTCTCCTAAAGAGAATGAATTGCTGCGTTTACTGGCATTGCACAAAAATGACCTTATGCCGCGCGAACTGGCACTTACAAAAATATGGAGGGATGACAATTATTTTACTTCCCGAAGTATGGATGTGTACATTGCTAAACTGCGTAAATACCTGAGCAAAGATGACGGTGTGGAAATCATCAATATCCATGGGGAAGGTTTCCGTCTTGTAGTGAAGAGTGAAGTAGATAACTAGTTTTTTAAAGATATTTAATTGAATGTTACAATCAAGAACGGCAATTCTTATGTCGTTCTTGATTTAATATATTCCATAACTTCTTGCGGATTGACAGGATAGTCAAACCATTGGATACCTTCTTCTTTTCTGAACCAGGTGAGTTGCCTTTTGGCATAGCGTCTGCTGTTCTTTTTGATTTCTTTAACAGCTTCTTCCAACGAAATTTCGTTATTCAAAAATTGAAACAATTCCCGGTACCCCACAGTTTGTAGTGCATTTAAGTTTTTCTGAGGAAGCAATCCTTTTACTTCCTCTAATAATCCGGCTTCCATCATCAAGTCCACACGTTTGTTTATGCGGTCATAGATAAGATTTCTTTCTGCTGTCAATCCTATTTTCAAGTACTCAAAATCCCTATTTGCAGTTTGTTTTCCCAAAAAGGAAGAATACGGTTGCCCGGAACCTATGCAGATTTCCAATGCCCTTATGAGGCGGTGTGTGTTGTTAACATCTGTTTTTTTATAATGGACAGGGTCTAATCGCAATAATTCTTCCTGCAGATAGAGAATTCCTTTATCTTCCAGATCTCTCATTAATTGGGCCCTTACTGCCGGGTCCACTTCCGGAAAATTATCAAGTCCCTCAAGCACAGCTTTGATATACAGCCCGGAACCACCTGCCATAAAGAGAGTATTGTGCTGTTTAAATTTTTGTTCCAGCAATTCTAGAGCATCCCTTTCAAAGTCTCCCACATTATAGGTGTCGTTTACGTGTATATGTTGAATAAAATGATGCGGTACTTCCCTTAATTCTTCTGCGGAAGGCACTGCGGTACCAATGACCATTTCCTTAAAGAACTGTCTGGAGTCTGCAGAGAGTATTTCGCTGTTAAAGTGTTTTGCCAGTGCAATGGAAAGTGCTGTTTTTCCAATTGCTGTAGGGCCAACAATAACAATTAAATATTTCTTAGGAATCAATTTTTAGATTTATTATTGAGGTTTCCTCCGCAATTAAAACAATAATCAGCCTCTATCTTATGACCTGTCTCATTACAAACAGGACACATGGATATGGCTTTTGCTTTTTTTCTGCCTTTTATTTTCTGTTTGGTAAACTCAGCACTTACAATTCCAGTGGGTACGGCAATAATTCCATATCCGGTAATCATAATCAAAGAAGCGATAAACCTCCCTAGTGAGGTTACCGGAGTTATGTCTCCAAAACCTACTGTTGTTAGGGTTACTATACACCAGTAAATACTAAGTGGAATGCTTTCAAAACCACTTTCTTCCCCTTCTACCAGATACATTAATGTCCCCATGAGCACACAAATAATAACTACTGAAAATAAAAATATAATAATCTTTGCCTTACTATCCCGTAAAGCAGATTTCAATTTATTAGACTCGCCGATATATTGGGTAATATTCAATATCCTGAAAATCCTCAATAATCTTAGTGCCCTTACGCTTGCGATAACACTACTGCCCGGGAAGAAGAAAGTTAGATACATAGGTAGGATAGCTACCAAATCAATAATTCCATAAAAACTGAATATATATTTCCAGGGTTTTTTAGTGGAAAATATTCTTAAAATATATTCAATAGTAAAAAGGGAGGTAAAAATCCATTCTAATAAAATTAGCTCCTTGTGGTATTTGGTATCAATACCGGAAACTGTTTCCATCATAACCACCAGAACGCTTAGGAGGATCAAAATCAAAAGAACCATGTCAAATAACCTTCCTGCAGTCGTGTTAGTGCCATAAATGACAATATATATCTTTTGTCTTATGGCATCTATTTTACTTTTTGACTCAGTTTGCATGGAGTAAAACTATTGGATTTATGGTAAAGAATTATTCAAAAATAGGAAACATACTTTACATAGAATGCCTATGGGAGTTCAATTATTTTTAAAACTTTATTATTACGCAAGTAACTTTGTATAATGTGCTGTGCATCTTTGTTATTCTTCATTGGAGTTAGAAGAGATTTTAAAACTTCGGGATTGTTGATTTGAAAATTGAGATTAAAAAAAGCAACCCCCCTAAAGATACCATTCTCCACATACACCACCGAACGTTCATCGACATCCCTTCCACGGTCTATAATTAGCATATGCTGGTTCTCATAGCTGTTTTTTTCAATAAAAGCAGTTACTTTTGTATTGTAGTCCTCAGGCGTTTCTTCCTGTATGCAAGCGCCATTACATTCCTTTATGGTTTGTGAAAAACAAGGCCCTGAAGATTTATACAAACCGTTGAGTTTTTGACACAGGCCATAGGTCTCTGTTATTTTAAATAGGCTGTTGCGTCCTTGTTGCAGGTTAGTAAATGTGGTTATGGGTTTTTTGCGGGCGTCTGCCTTGGCGATTCTTAAATTAATATAGCCGTTTTCATCTACAAAACTTTCCAGCTGATAGAGGAATATAGTTTTTCTAAGGGCCCTATTATAAATGGGTTTGTTTGTTTTTATTTCTTCACTTTCCTTTAATTGGGCAATCAGGTCACTTCCGGTTTTTTCATAGGTAACTGCAATTACTTCTTCCTGCATTTTTTTGGACTTGCTGTTTTCAGAAGTAAAATGCTGTATGATGCGCTTTTTTAGATTTCTGCTTTTCCCTATGTAAATAATGCTTCCATCTTCCCGATGCATATAATACACACCGGTTTCTGCCGGAACTTTCTCAATAATCTGCAATAGCTTTTTGTCCAGTTGTCTTTTCGGCTCCAGCCTGATGGTACTGCTTACAATTTCCTTTTTGGTATCCTTGGAAAGCAACAGCTTAAAGAGGGTTACAGTAGCCTTTGCATCGCCCGATGCGCGATGTCTTTCGCTCATAGGGATGCCCAATTCCCTGACAAGTTTTCCCAGACTATAGGATTTTACTTCCGGAAGCAATTTTTTAGAAAGTTCTACCGTACATAAACTCTCGCGGGTGTATTCAAATCCCAGGCGTGTAAATTCTGTGCGTAAGATGCGATAGTCAAAAGTAGCGTTGTGAGCAACAATAATGCAGTCAGTGGTGATTTCCACAATGCGTCGTGCTACTTCATAGAATTTGGGCGCATTGCGAAGCATCTCTGTGCTTATTCCGGTAAGGTTGACCACAAAAGGTTGTATGGGTCTTTCCGGGTTAATTAAACTGATGAATTGGTCGGTGATTTCGTGACCGTCAAATTTATAAATGGCAATCTCGGTAATTCCTTCTTCGTTGTATTTCCCTCCGGTGGTTTCTATGTCAAGTATCGCGTACAATCAATAATGTTTTAATAATTTCTTTCCCCAAAAATAGCACTTCCCACACGCACCATCGTGCTTCCGTTTTCTATGGCTAAATGATAATCACCACTCATGCCTATGGAGAGTATTTCCGGTTTTAAATTTTTGGTTTCCGGTTTATGTTGTAAGGTATCAAAGAGGGATTTTATATATTGAAATTCTTTTTTGATTACCTTTTCCTCTTCCGTAAAAGTAGCCATTCCCATCAAACCCACAACTTTAATATTATGTAAACTTTTAAACGCATCACTATCCAAAATTGTTGTGATTTCCTCAGTATCAAAACCAAATTTTGTCTCTTCCCGGGCTATGTGAACTTGCAGTAAACAAGACAATATCCTGTTATTTTTTGTTGCTTCTTTATTGATTTCCTTTAGTAATTTTAAACTATCCACCCCGTGAATAAGGGAAACATACGGCGCCATGTATTTCACCTTGTTGCGCTGCACATGACCTATCATGTGCCATTCTATGTCTTTGGGCAACTGTTCCCATTTTTCGGTCATTTCCTGCAC
>JBGTDF010000382.1:0-2343 GCA_041748455.1 Planktosalinus sp. | reverse complement strand
GCAGAGATTGCACTGCAATCTAGAGCCTTTGTAAGGGATTGCAATAATTTTCCTTAAATGAAATTCGTAGTTAAGCAGTAACTTTTTTGGAAGTAGTTTTTGAACAGTATTTTTTATAAATGTGTACATGAATATTACACGGTCTTTTGCACTACTTCAAAAATTTGATTTTCATCACACTTTAAAGTTTTTGAAGGATATTTAAGCAACAACGCATAATCGTGGGTTGCCATTAAAATGGTATTTCCGTTTTTATTGATTTCCTGTAAAACCTCCATAACTTCCACCGAAGTTTGCGGGTCGAGATTTCCTGTGGGCTCATCAGCAAGTATTAATTCCGGGTCGTTTAGCAAAGCTCTTGCAATGGCAACACGTTGTTGCTCCCCGCCCGAGAGCTGGTAAGGAAATTTAAACCCTTTTGTTTTCATATCTACTTTGCCTAGTACATCTTCCACTTTACTGTCCATGGCAGTTTTGTCAGCCCATCCGGTAGCTTTTAAGACAAACAGTAAATTGTCATTGACCGTTCTGTCATTAAGCAGTTTAAAATCCTGAAAAACCACGCCAAGTTTTCGTCTCAGAAATGGGATATCTTTTTCTTTTAGAGTGGGAAGATCAAAATCGACAATGTGGCCTTCCCCTTCCTGTAATGGTAAATCCCCATACAAAGTTTTCATGAAGCTGCTTTTTCCGGTACCCGTTTTTCCAATTAGATAAACAAATTCCCCTTTTTCTATGGAGACATTCACATCAGAAAGAATTAAACTTTCCCTTTGAAAAATAGATGCGTTTTTTAAATATAATACTGGTTTAGACATAGCAGGGATTATCGATGATGCGAAAATAACTTTAATTTAAATCATGAAACGAAAAAATACAGAAAAAGTTATGGTTAAAATATTCAGGGTATGTCCATAATCAAGGAATATTTATCCTGACGTTTCTTGACATTTTATATATTCTTCCGGTAATATTTACGGTTACTAATTCATTCTGGATTTCTTTGAGTGGTATGGATGCCACTTCCATTTTAGTGAAATTTCTTTTAAATACTACCTCTTTTCCTTTCAGGACCACTACTTCATAATTGTTTTCGGCATACGCTTCCTCCGGATGAATTTCTATGCCTTGTATATCTGAGTTGTTTATTATGGAATAGGGTTCTTTAAATCTAAAGGAAACAGGAATACTGTCTTTTTCTACTTTTGGTTTGGGGACTACCGGTTTTGGAAAACATTCTTCCGTAGGTAATGTGGGGTCAATTTTAAGTTTAATAAATCCGGTTGTATCCGGTTTTAAATGGGTGCCGGGTTTTAGGTGAATTTGTTTTCTCGCAGAAAAGTCAACGGTCGATGAATCCCTAAAAGTTTGATTATGCACTTGAATTCTGTAAGGAGCAGATTTTAACGTAAAGTCAAATCGGTAAAAATCCCTTCCTGTGACTTCTACATTTCCTTCTTCCAGTTGCATTTCATGGGCCATATTTACGGAAGCATAAGCATCTATCCTCCCGGCACCTAACAGCATTTTATAGGGCTCATTACCGGGTAAGGATTCAATATCTGCAGCGGTAAGTTTTATAATACTTTCTACTTCAGCACTGCCAAGACAATAATTAGCAGACCATATTAGTCCTATTACGCCGGTAACCACTGCCGTAGATGTGGAAGTTGCACCACCATATTGCTCATTTTCACGTCCACATTCTGCGCGGCCCAGTAAAAAAGAATTTGCAGGGGCTGCAATGTCTATAGCTAAATTGTGTTGGGTAGCCCACTGTGTATTTACTCCTGTTAACTTACCGTCTCTAAGAACATGGCCTCTTAAATGCCTGTCTTTCATGTCATAAATGATACTTCCAAAATATTCGTGATCTTCCACACAATCTTCAGGAAAATCGCAGTCCGCAAAAACAGAGGTGACTGATATTACATTTTTAAAGGAAGCGGGATAGCCGTAACTGGAAGAACCATCGGCTAAATAGGGGTTGCATTTTTTGGCATTTCCGGCACCGGCAACAAGGAGTATGCCTTCTTCATAATATTCGTTAATTCGTTCTTGTATATTTTGGTGATATTGTCCAAAACCGCATAACACCCAACTTATATTTATCACTTTTGCGCCTGCCTCTACCAATTGCTGTATAAAGTCAAATTGTCCATATCCATTGGTAATTATATCGCAATCGGGACAAATGCCGGGTAATCCGTAGGCATTATCGTGAATTGCGCCAATTATCCCAGTTATTCCGGTTCCGTGGGTACATACAGTGCCTGTAGTGGCATCAAAATATTTTAGATACTTGCTTACCCTGCCCTTTAAATCTAGATTAGTTGAGTCTAC
>JBGTDF010000381.1:0-4817 GCA_041748455.1 Planktosalinus sp. | reverse complement strand
AAAATTAATAATTATGAAAAAAATAAGAATAATACTATTTCTAGGTCTCGGACTTTTCGCTTTTAATTCCTGCGAAACCACCGATTTAGACTTAATAGACAACCCTAATAACCTTACGCCAAATCAGGCAGATGTGAATTTCTTTTTAAATGATATTCAGATAAATTTTGCCAGAAACGTGATTAGATTTGGGGAATTTGGAAGTGAGACTACCCGCATCGACCATATGTTTGGTGGTGGTGGTAACTACCAGACTGCATATGATGACGTTTTCTTCAATACTGTTTGGTCTGTTTCTTACCAACGTGTTATGCAGGATATTCGCACGATGAATCCTCTTGCTGAAGAGTTAGAGTTTTACAAACACATAGGTATAGGTCAGGTTATTGAGGCCTATCTTATGATGACTTTAGTGGATTTCTTTGGTGATGTACCTTACTCACAAGCCTTTGACCCGCTTAACTTAGACCCTGCAGTAGATAGTGGTGCTTCTATATATGTAGCAGCACTTGATTTGCTAGATCAGGCAATAGTCAACTTTGGTAGAACAAGCCCGAACCTTACCTCTGACTTTTACTACAACAATGACTTTACAAAATGGACCAAACTTGCAAATACTTTAAAAATGAGAGCTTATATGCAGACTCGTTTAGTAGATGGAGGTGCCATTGGGGCTTTTGAGCAAATAGTTAGTTCAGGTAATTATATTACCACTAATGCCGATAACTTTGTTTTTAACTTTGGTACACAAAACCAAAACCCAGATTCACGTCACCCACGTTATGTTGCTGCTTATCAGACAACAGGAACCTCCGGTTATATGTCAAACTGGTTGATGGATGTGATGAAAAACGACAAGTCCATTCCAGATCCACGTATTCGTTACTACTTTTACAGACAACGTAACAATGTACCTGTAAGTGCTGAGTTGATTAGATGTACTGTAGAGCCAATCCCTGCACACTACGCTAATTGTGGCTCTGTGTATTGTGTTATAGACAACAATGAAGGGTACTGGGGTAGAGACCACGGTAACAGGGAAGGTATCCCGCCGGATGCTCGTTTAGTAACAGCAAGCGGATTGTATCCTGCCGGTGGCCGTTTTGACGACAACACGTTCCAGGGAATCAATAATATTTCCAGAGGTGCTTTAGGTCAAGGAATTTCTCCTGTAGTATTGGCCTCTTCGGTAGATTTCTTGAGAGCAGAAGCTTCTCTTTTTGGAGGTTCCGGTAACGCAACTGCCCACGTGGCCAGCGGTGTTGAAAAATCCATAGCCTATGTAAAATCATTTATTTCCCGTGATGCAACTGCAAATACTTCCTTTGTGCCGCCAGCATCAGAAACTGCCACTTATATTGCAGAAGTAACTGCAAATATGAATGCAGCAGCAAGTACTGCAGACAAAATGGACCAAATAGGTAAAGAGTTCTTTATCTCCCTTTACGGAAATGGAGTCGATGCATACAACTTTTACAGAAGAACAGGAGCTCCAAGAAATATTCAACCACACTTAGAGCCAAGCCCGGGCGGATTTATCCGTTCGCACTTCTATCCTGCAAATGCAGCGAACAACAACGCTAACATTAATCAAAAACCAGGAGTTACACAACGTGTGTTCTGGGATACCAACCCGGAGAGTGGATTTCCAATAGTTTGTGGTAATTAATAAAAAAAATTATAAATTATGAAAAACATAGTATTAAAATCAACCCTATTCTCTTTTGTGTTCCTGCTCTTTGCTTGTAGTGATACAGAAAAGGTAATAGATGAAGTTTTTGACAATACCACTTCCGGTGGTATCTTGAGAACCCTGGAAGCAGAAACTGATATTGAATTCAACGACCCAAATGTGGTATTGAGTTTCTTGCTCGAAGTGCAGGATGAAGAAGACGGTGACTTATCTGACCGTGTAGAAGTATATGCAAGTTTCACAGACAATGCAAATGCAGGAGCAAATAGCATGGATGAAGTTTTATTGGCAACCATCCCAAGCTCTCAATTTATCTTAGGCAACAGACTTCCCAGAGTAGCATACTCAATAGGTATTGCAGAACTGGAAGCAGCTTTTGGCATGACCACAGATGATTACACCGGTGGGGATACTTTCCTAATCCGTTTTGAACTGGTTTTCAAAGATGGAAGAAGATGGAGCAACTATAATGCTTCACAAACCGTTCTGGGTAACCTGTTCTTGGGCACACCGTTTGTTTACAATGCTAACGTCGTTTGTCCATTTAACGGTCAAAGTTTAGCAGGTACACATACTTTTGTTACAACAGATATGTTTAGACCGGGTGCAAATCCTTGTGGAGGTACTGTAACAGGTACTGTAACTTGGGGCAATACAAACACAGAAGGCTCTTATACAACCTCAGACTTTTCATTTGGAATGTTTGAATCTGACTGTTGGAATGATGGCCCGGCAACATCTAGTAACGCTAGAGTTGTTTGGTTCTGTAGCAATTTAAACACTGCAGGTGCTGACCAATATGGAGAAAGCTGGTCTTACACTATTATAAGTGTTAGTGGGCCCACAATGGTGATCGAGTTTGTAAGTACATACCAAACTGGTGAAGGTGGGGTAACCACATTAACTAGACAAGGTGGTGAGAACTGGCCTTCCATTTTCCAAGACTAAATTATATTTTAGTATACTTTTCTAAACCATCCGCCTTTGGCGGATGGTTTTTTTATTGGTCAGATAGCAAAAGAAACTTAAGACTCTGCATTCTTAACCGTCTTTTTTTTACCTTTGGCTTATGCAAAAAGAAAATCAAATATTTGGGATACGTGCTATAGTAGAGGCGATAGAATCTAATACTGTGACTATTGATAAAGTATTCATCCAAAAGAATGCACAAGGGGATTTGATGAAAGATTTATTGAACATATTAAGAAAAAAATCAATCTCGTTTTCTTATGTACCTATTGAAAAATTAAACAGGCTTACCACAGGAAACCACCAAGGTGCAGTTGCTACCATATCCCCTATCTCCTTCCTTAGTATTGAAGAACTTGTCGAAGGTGCATTATTAAAAGAAAAAAGTCCTTTATTCTTAATTTTAGATGAAATATCAGATGCTAGAAATTTTGGTGCAATCATCAGGACTGCTTCCTGTACCGGTGTAGATGGTATTATAATTCAAAAGCATGGTGCAGCACCTGTTAATGCAGATACTGTAAAAACCTCAGCGGGTGGTGTATTTCAAGTGCCTATTTGTAAAATAGATCATATCAAAGATGCGGTGTATTATTTACAATCTTCCGGTATTCAAGTTGTCGCTGCTACTGAAAAAGCAGAAAACACTATTTATAAAACCAATCTCACAGAGCCAATGGCCCTATTAATGGGTTCTGAAGAAAAAGGTATCAACCCTTCCGTATTAAAGATAATTGATGTAAAAGCAAAATTGCCCATGCAAGGGGAAATTGCATCCTTGAATGTTTCTGTTGCTTGTGGGGCTATGCTCTATGAAGTGATCAGACAAAGAACTGAAACAACACAAACTAAATAAACCTACTCCTCTTTTTTCTTGTAAGTATATTTTATGGTGATTCCCTGATGTTTGGTTTCGATAGTTTTTGATACACCTTCAGGATTGATTTCCGTTTGCAATTGGGGTTTCTCCTCCTTGGGCGTTTCTATAAAATTGCCATTTTCGTCAAATTGCTTTAAAAAAGGATCGTCATCAGGATTATAATCTTCCTGTTCCCAGGAATAGAGCTTGGGCTTTTGAATTTTCGTTTTAAATAAAAAGGAAAACAATACCCCAACAATTAAACCTGACAAATGCCCTTCCCACGAAATACCTTCTTCAATAGGAAAAACATACCACAATAACCCTCCGTAAAGAAAAACAATAATTAAGGATAGTGCCATCAATCGGTAATACTTAGAGAAAGCTCCTTTAAAAAATAAAAAAGCAACCAACATATAAACCACACCACTTGCGCCTATGTGGTAAGCCGGCCTGCCGATTATCCAGGTAAATAAGCCGGTGAGCAATAATCCATATAAGAGAACCCTCCAACTATCTTTTTTATAAAAATAAAATAAGGCTGTAGTCAATACTAAGAGTGGGATACTATTGTTGAAAAGATGTTTGAGACTACCATGTATAAAAGGCGAAAAAATAATTCCCCGCAATCCTTCCAGAGTCATGGGATATATGCCATAAGAATTTAAATAAACACCAAAACGTATTTCAAACCAATATATAATCCATAAGATCATTACAAATAAAATAGGATACCCTATAGTTGCGGTAGAAAATGTAAATGGATTATCAATTTTTTTCATTCTATTTGCTGTTCAAAAAACATGCCGTACTAAAAGTACTGAAAATGTGGCATACTTTGTTTGGATTTCAGGTTTTGCTTTGCACAGTTCGCTGAGCTCGTGTCATGTTCCATGTTTCAGGTTTCAAATTATGAATACTGTTGATGCTGTTGATGCTGTTGTTTCTTTCGATGCTATGGATACTGTTGATACTGTTGTTTCTGTTAGCATTTATAAAGGGTGTCGAAAAGCACCCATAGCATCCATAGTATCCATAGGAGCATTTACATTTTTTTTAAATACTGAAAAACGATAACTTTACAAAATGAATGCACCACTTGCAGAACGCATACGACCAAAAACGCTCGAGGATTATATTAGTCAGCAACATCTTGTGGGTCAAACCGGTGTACTTACTGCACAAATAAAACAAGGGATTATACCTTCCTTAATTCTCTGGGGACCTCCCGGAACCGGAAAAACCACCTTGGCAAACATCATTGCCAATGAAAGTGGCAGACCCTTTTATACTTTG
>JBGTDF010000380.1:0-5055 GCA_041748455.1 Planktosalinus sp. | reverse complement strand
GCCACACCAAAGAGCAATGCTACTGTAATTGCGCAAGCGTTTTACATTGTCAATGGCTTCTTGTTGTACATTTTCTAAAAAACTTTCATCTCCGGGATACATCGCACAGGCAAACATAAAATCCTGCCAGATCAGGATTCCTTTTTCATCACATTTTTGATAAAAAATATCATTTTCATAAATACCGCCACCCCACACCCGGAGCATATTCATATTTGCCGCCACTGCATCGTTAAGTAATTGCTCATAGTGTGAATCTTCAACCCAATTCTGAAAACTGTTTTGCGGAATATAATTAGCGCCTTTCATAAAAACCGGTTCGCCATTTACCTTAAAGTAAAACGACTCGCCATTTGCGTCTTTTTCGGTGATGTGCTCAATGGTGCGCAGACCTTTTTTCAGTTTAAAGACATCGACAAGAACGTTTTTATGCTTCAGTCGCACTTCCATATCATACAAGTGTGGTTCACCCAGATTGTGAGGCCACCAGCGTTTGGGATTTGTAATTTCAAACGGTATTTTAACCAATTGCTCCCCTTTGGTCAATTGTAGTTTTTCTGAAACAACTAATCTGTCTGAAACCATAACCTCTACAACTAATTCAGTTTCCTCAGTTATGTTTAATCCTATTTCTGCTTCCAGTTGTGCCAATGCATCTGTTAGTGAAACTTGCTTAATGTAAATATCCTCAAGTTTGGCTCTGTCCCAGGATTCTATATACAAATCGCGCCAGATTCCCGAGGTATTGAACCTTGGTCCCCAATCCCAGCCGTATTGAAATTGCGCTTTTCGCGAAAATATTCGCGAGCCTTCGGGAAGTTCATAACCTAACTTTTCCTTTTCGGCTTCTTCAATAGTATTCGTGGGCTCAAAAACAATTTTTAAATGATTTTCAGATTGAAGCAATTGCTTTACGTCCACTTTCCAATGTCGAAAAGCGTTGTTGGTTTTTAAGATCAGGCTATCATTCAAATACACGGTAGCATAAGTGTCCAAACCTTCAAAGTTTAAAATGTGATTGCTTCTTTGCAATGCATTTTCATCCACTGAAAAACGGGTTTGATATTCCCAACCGGTTTCAGATATCCATTGCAATTGCAATTCGTTATCCTTGACAAAAGGATGTGGAATGAGCTTGTTTTTATACAAATCCGTATGCACTGTGCCGGGAACGGTTGCCGGTAGCCATCTACCATCTTCAAGGTTTTTAAACTCCCAATTTGTATGTAGTTTTAGTTTCTCAGGAAGTTTATGGATTGGTGAGTCACAACTGATAAGCAATAGGAATAGGGTTAAGTTTAGTATGTAATATGTTTTATGTTTCATTTTTTTCTCCCACTGAACTCGCAGATTTTCGTGGATATTTTTTCAATTCTTTCTACATAATTGCCTGCCTTGTCGTCAGGCAGATTTGCTATCGGCGGGCTTTTAATACATCTTGAAAGATGCAATAAATCACAAATTATTCACCTTTCTAAAAATACCATTATTTATATCATCTACATTAAAATTAACCAAAATACCCAATTTTAGATTTGATAATTTTAAATAAGTAATGACTTGCTTATGATGAATTTCTGCTAAATTTTCAACAGATTTGACTTCAATTAAAACCTTGTTTTCAATTAGTAAGTCCATCCTAAAACCAACTCCCAATTTTTCTTCATTAAAATAAACAGGAATAGGAACCTCTGTTTTCACATTTAAACCTTCATTTTTTAGGTCACTTTGTAATGCTGCAACATAAACGGACTCCAACAATCCCGGACCAAAAATTTTATAAATTTTGAATATGGAGCCTCTAATTTTATATGAGATATCATTTTCAGTCATAATATCGTTTTTTATCCCGCTGAACTCGCTGAACAGCGCAGAAGTACTACGGATAGTATCTGCGAAAGTCTGCGAACTCTGCGGGCTATTAAATTATCCTCAAAATAGCACTAATTTTTTCAACATCAGAAACATATAATTTATCTTCCTCAAAAAACTTTGTACTGTTCATTGATACTAAAGGTTTCTGTGTTTCCTTAACTAAAACCGAAGCAGATGCATGTACTTCTTCAAACCCGGCATCTTTAAAAAGTTTCACATTGTTTTCATTAATACCGCCGCCGGGCAGAATTTGCATGCGACCTTTGGCTTGCTCTTTTAATGGAATCAAAAGGGCTATGCCCAGTTCTGCCGTGCTTTTCTGCCCTGAAGTCAAAACCCGGTTAACACCAATTTTAATTAATGTTTCTATTGCTTCTGCCGGGTTTGGCACCCAATCAAATGCGCGATGAAACGTAAACGGCAAGGGCTTGCTTAGTTCCACCAATTCTTTTGTTCTGTTAAAATCAATCGTATTGTCATCATTCAAAACCCCGGAAACAATTCCTGCACAACCCATTTTTTTGGATTGCAGGATGTCTGCTTTCATCATTTCAAATTCGTCGTGGGAGTATGTGAAGTTACCGCTTCGAGGCCTAATTAACACAAACACAGGTATGGAAACTTTCTTCAAAACCTCTTGAATCATCCCAAACGACGGCGTAATGCCACCCACAGCAAGCTCGCTGCACAACTCGATGCGGTGTGCGCCTGCTGTTTCAGCATTAATTGCTGATTGTATATTTGCTGCACAAATTTCTAATATCATCGTTTTAATATTCGACTTTTTTGGATTTCATTCCGAAAAAGTTGTATTTATTCCACAAAAATCTCATCAATAAACAACCAGGCTTTGTGTCCGGCACCTTGCGCCCCATCAGGAATGAGTCCATAATTTTTGATAGATATCACTATAAACCTTCCTTTAAATCCAGTAAAAATCTGGTGGACTTTTATTATGTTTTTGTCTTCCGGTATAAATAGCTGTGAACTTCCCATTTCATTTTCATCCTCTAAATCATTTGTCAATTTAATTTGAACTTCCTCCGGGCTATAAATCCACTGTCCGGGAGCATGATAAAAGCGGGTGCTGATACTCTTCACTTCCTGAATGTCACCTAAATCAATGATAACTTTTAAATCATCCCCCCAAAACCCCAGCCATTCTTTGTCGCCATACCGCTTTTCACTGCCTTGTATGCCATTTATCAAACCTGCTGCACCACTTCCACTGTAAACTTCACTGGGTGCAACACTCAATTCTATTTGTTTACCAACCGCCTTGTGCATTATAATTTGTTGTTCAAAAAAAGTACTTAGTCTTTTTCCATTTTTATCAAAAACCGCTGCTTTCAAATGGAGATTTTTGTCAACAGGAATGGGATTGTTGTATTTTTCAGATTGTGAGGTAGGTTCGCTCTCATCGGTTGTGAAATGAATTGTTTTGCTCGTTTCTCCGGGTTGGAGTTGATAAAAACTGCCATTCTCATCACTTAACAGATCGCCTTTAATTTCATAAAGATGATTGGCATAATTTATTTCGAGCGCATCCATTCGCTTTTGAAAATGTTCCAATCGGTTTACAAAATCACTATAGTTTTTATTTTTTTCTGAAGTCCACAGCACTTCACTCAGCGCTACTGCCCGTGGAAACGCCATATATTCCACCTGTTTTTCGTCCTGCATATATTCTGTCCAGACGTTGCCCTGTGCACCCATTACAAATTGGGATTCTTCGGCTGTCAAACCCTCGGGAATGGGATTAAAATGGTACACTTTTTCCAAAGGTAAAAATCCGCCGATGGCCAAAGGTTCGTTGTCATTATCACTTTGATAATAATCAAAGTAACAATGTGAGGTAGGTGTCATAATCACATAGTTGCCTTGTTTGGCTGCAGCAACCGCCCCTTCCACACCTCGCCACGACATCACAGTGGCATTGGGCGCCAGACCGCCTTCCAGAATTTCGTCCCAACCGATGATTTGTCGGCCTTTACTATTGAGGTATTTTTCCATTCGGGTGATGAAATAGCTTTGAAGTCCGTGTTCGTCTTTTAACCCTTCTTTTTTAATAAGTGCCTGACAACTTTCACAATTTTTCCAGCGGGTTTTTGGGGCTTCATCACCGCCAATGTGAATATAAGTACTTGGAAACAATTCCAGCACCTCGTCCAAAACATCTTCCAGAAAAGCAAAGGTTTCTTCTTTAGGGCAATAAATGTCCTCAAAAACACCCCAAAGTTTGGCGACACCCGGATTTTCACCCGTGCAACCCAAATGCGGATAAGCAGCAATCGCAGCCTGTGAATGGCCGGGCATCTCAATTTCTGGAATAACAGTAATATGTCTAGCCGAAGCATAAGCCACAATTTCTTTAACCTCTTCCCGGGTATAAAAGCCCCCGTATTTTTTCCCGTCAAATTGGTGAGGCATATCGTTGTAGTGACCTATTAAAGTTTCGTCCCTCCAGGCAGCAACCTCTTGTAATTTCGGGTATTTTTTAATCTCGATGCGCCAGCCCTGATCTTCGGTAAGATGCCAGTGAAAGGTATTCATCTTGAGCAGTGCCAGCATATCGATGTATTTCTTGATAAATTCCACCGGAAAGAAATGACGTCCAACATCCAGGTGCATGCCACGATAGGCAAATTGAGGTGCGTCTTTAATATGCTGTGCTTGCAAATTGATTTTATCTCCCTTAAAACTTTGATTTTCTAATCCTTCAGGTAACAATTGTCGAAGGGTTTGTACTGCATAAAAAGCACCCGTTTCTGACGATGACTTAACGGTAATTTTCTCGGACGAAATGGTTAAATGATACCCTGCGTTTTCAGAAATGGACTCGTCAAAAACAAATTCTATGACTGAGCCTTTGGCATTTTCGCTAAAGCGAAAATTTGCACCTTTCTCTATGAATTCTTTCAAAAACAACACCGACTCTCTTAATCGTTCATCAAAAACAAAATGGGTTTCAGTAGTTAGTACAAAAAAACCCTCATTGATTACCTGATAATTGGGTTGAGGAAGTATAGCGGTATTGGTTTCGGGTTGTTCCTTTTGATGACAACTGGTTAAGAAAAGGAGTAAAAATAAATTGAAAAACTTCAAAGGCATTTTTAGTATATTAGTCATGCTAAATGTACTAATCAATTTCTAATGCGTCTTTATTATCTATCTGTTTTT
>JBGTDF010000379.1:0-2643 GCA_041748455.1 Planktosalinus sp. | reverse complement strand
CCCCCAGCGGGAAATATATTGAGCCACAACTTTCAGACCAGTTTGCCGTGGGATATTTCCGTAATTTTGATGCCTATTCCTTAGAGGTAGAAACATTTTACAAAGAAGTTCAGAATAGGTTGGATTATATAGATGGTTCTGATTTAATTGCAAACAATGCCATTGAACAAATTTTACTTTCGGGCGAGGCAAGGGCTTATGGGCTCGAAGTTTTATTCCGAAAAAATGAAGGGAAATTACAGGGCTGGATTGCTTATACCCTATCCAAAAGTGAACAAAGAACACCGGGAAGAACACCGGAAGAAATTGGCATAAACAACGGGGAATGGTATAACTCTGCCTGGGACAAAACACATGATATTTCCCTTACCGGAAGTTATGAATATAGTGATAAATGGACATTTGGTGCTAATTTTATTTTTCAAACAGGAAGACCGGCCACTTTTCCAAACGGGCAATACAATTATAATGGAATAATTGTTCCAACATTTGAGGCCCGTAATAGCAGCAGGTTGCAAACTTTTCACCATCTGGATCTTTCGGCGACATTAACCCCGCGAAAAAATAAAGACAGAAACTGGCAAGGAGAATGGGTTTTTAGCATTTATAACGTGTATGACAGAATGAATGCTGCATCGGTTTCTTTCCGTGAAAATACAGATACCGGAAGAAATGAAGCTGTTAAATTATCCATTTTCGGGGTCATTCCGGCAGTAACTTATAATTTTAAATTTTAAAAAAATGAAAACATTCAAAATAATACTTCCCCTACTCGCTATATTTCTCTCTTCTTGCGAAGAAGTAATTGACCTTGAACTAAATAATGCAGAACCAAAACTTGTAATTGAAGCTTCTATAAACTATTTTCCTCAACCTGACGTTACAAGCTTTCCAAATGTAAAACTTAGCTTAACTGCGCCATACTTCAATAATGAAATTCCACCAGTTACAAATGCAATAGTTACAATAACAGATGAATCGGGTACAATTTTTCCAATTCCACATAGTGAAAATGGCTTTTATGTAGGAAACTTTGAAGTCCAGCCCAACACTATATACACCCTTGAAATTATATATGAAGGAGAAATTTATACCGCAACCAATCAACTTGTAAGCACGGTTCCTATAGATTTTGTAGAACAAAAAGATGATGGAGGTTTTTTAGGAGAAGATATAGAACTCAAAGCATTTTTTACAGACCCGGCAGGAGAAAGAAATTTTTATTTCTTTGAAGGCATCTCTTCTAAAGGTAATACCTATGATGCTTTAAATGATGAATTTTTTGATGGCAACCTCATTTTTGGATTTTTCCTGAATGAGGATATTGAACCCGGTGATACCGTGCAATTTTATTTGCATGGCATTAATGAACAAAATTATAATTATATTTTCACCCTATTGTTACAAACAGAATCCCCGGGAGGTCCTTTTGAAACCCAGCCGGCAACCGTGAGAGGCAATATTGTTAACCAGACCAACCCTGATAATTTTCCACTAGGGTACTTTAGGGTTTCAGAAGTCTACCGTTTTAGTTATACAGTTCAATAACAAAGTGTACTTTTGTAGTATGGCTTTCGATAAAACTACAGAGGCAGATTCCCATTACAACCATTTAGAAAAAATGGATGTGGGCATGTTGCTCAAACACATCAATGGAGAAGACAAAACAATTGCCTATGCTGTAGAAAAAGCAATTCCGCAGATAAAAAAACTGACGGAAAGGGTTGTGCAAAAGTTAGCAAGCGGAGGAAGACTTTTTTACATAGGCGCAGGAACCAGTGGTCGTCTGGGCATTGTAGATGCGAGTGAATGTCCCCCTACTTTTGGGGTTTCACATGATTTGGTTATAGGTTTGATTGCCGGTGGCGACAATGCAATCCGAAAGGCAGTCGAATTTGCAGAAGACTCCCTGACACAAGGCTGGGAAGATTTAAAATCCTACAAAATCTCTTCAAAAGATGTGGTGATAGGCATCGCGGCATCGGGCACTACACCTTATGTTATAAGTGCATTGCAAGTCTGCAATAGCAATAAAATAACCACGGGATGCATAACCTGCAATGCGGGAAGTCCGCTTGCAAAAACGGCAAACTTCCCCCATAGAAGTGGTTGTAGGCCCTGAATTTATTACCGGAAGTAGCCGAATGAAAGCCGGTACTGCACAAAAGTTGGTTTTGAATATGATTTCCACTGCCACAATGATCCAGCTTGGAAAAGTAAAAGGCAATAAAATGGTGGATATGCAACTCAGTAACAACAAGCTTGTAGAAAGAGGCATCCATATGCTGATGAAAGAACTTTCCATAGACATGGAAGAAGCAACACAGCTTTTACAACAGCACAAAAATGTCAGGGAAGCAATAAACGTTTACAAAAATGAAGCACACCAATAAAAAATTACTGGCTACCGGAATTAAGTTTATGGCTCTGGCTCTTCCACTAATGTTTTTAGGCCCATACCTAATCACCTTGGGGTTTTTGAATAAAACCAATAGTACTTTTTACATTTTCTTTCCCATTGGGCTAATCGTAGCTGCTGCAGCAATTTTCTTTGCATTTAAAGGCATTCAAACCATTATGAAATCTTTATTTGATTAGTTTTTATTGGGCAACTCATTTAAAACCAAAAGGTTTTAAATGACC
>JBGTDF010000378.1:0-5107 GCA_041748455.1 Planktosalinus sp. | reverse complement strand
AAAATAGGATATATTCAGCTATTTCTTTCTTCTCTGATGTTTTAAATAGACCTACATTTTTGATTGCAAAATTAATTTCATCATAAAGAACATAATTTACTATACCTACGGTACCTATCATACTAAACAAGATGTCGTATTTATCAACCTTACTCCGTTTGTTTGTTTGAATGAAGTCTTCTTCACTAATGTTATATGTTTCATTGAGTTTTATATCGTAAAGATTTAGATGCGTTGAAGTCACTAATGGACAACCAATTTCATTTGGACTAGGTGAATCGTGGGTGCCATCTTTAATATTTATTATGCTTGATATACTCACATTTTCCCACCCCTCCGGAATCTCCAAATTCAATTCCTCACACCAAACCATCTCACCACCATTGCTTTTATAGGGCTTGCCATTTTCGTCTGGAAACTCAAACTCAACAAACCACTCCCTATAAATCGCCTGAGCCGTTTCTTCCAGTTTATGGATGAATTGCTCGTTGAGTTGGATTCGTTTTTGAACGGTGTTGTATTCCGCAACGATGGCGCGTTGCATTTCTATGGAAGGTACAGGAAGTTGGGTTTCATAAAGCTCATCCCAATCAAAAGTTTCTCTTGCACTTCCGTGTGATTTAAACCTTGCATAACGATCAAATTCCGGTCTGCGAAACCACATCATTAAGTATTCAGGTAGTAATTCTTTACTATCTATAATTTCAAAAACTGTATATGCTTGAGATACTATGGCAATTTCATGGTCTTCAGATAAAGCAATTGAAACTTTGTCGCCATTTCTGGAAGTTACAGGACCATATGCAAATTGATTTTTTTTAATAACCTTATAGGTTTTCATATTTGTACCCACTGTGTTGGCTATAGAAGGCATCAAAACTTTTTTTATGCTTACACCTAAAAGTGTTATTACATCCAAATCATTATTTCGAATGTTGACCTGCTGAATGTATTGACCAAGATTTTTATAGTTCCTCTGCATGGTCT
Organism: Planktosalinus sp.; assembly: GCA_041748455.1. GTDB lineage: Bacteria > Bacteroidota > Bacteroidia > Flavobacteriales > Flavobacteriaceae > Planktosalinus. The sequence continues at coordinate 4,120 of JBGTDF010000378.1, read as the reverse complement.
TCACTGGTTTTATAACCTTGATCGGGGTGGTTATGAGTAAATGGAAAACGTTTTTCTAGTTTGCCGCTTTTTAAAAGGATTGGTATAAGCTTGTTTCTTAAATAATTTTCAGATTTTCCTAAAATATTTGCCAACTCTTCTTTTTTGACGTACCGATTTTTGCAAATTTTTAAAATAAACGTTTCTAATTCTTCACGTTTTAGATTCTTGCCTTTAATTTCAGAAATTTCAGCACTTAAGATGTCAACCTTTTTATTTGAGGTTGCAACCTTTTTGATTGAGGTTGCAACCTTTATATTCTCAACCCCTTGATTGATATTGGTTTTTTCAAGGGTTGCAACCTTTTCGTTTTGGGTTGCAACCTTTTCAATTTGGGTTGCAACCTTTTCTTTTGAGGTATCAACCTTTTGGTTTAATTTATAAATTGTCCATCTTCCATTATTGTCTGAGTCTAAGAATCCTTTTTTACAAAGATTTTTTAGCAGAGTGGTGATATCAGAACTGTGCATATTCAATACATACTGTAAACGTTGATTTGAAATTGAGCCCTCAATTTGGCAAAATGAAAGAGCAGTTAGTTCATCAGCGGTTAATTGGCTTACATCATCAAAAATTGTATTGAGTTCATTCAAAACAGCATCTGGAATAACACTAAACATTGGAAGGGTCAATTTAACCCTGTCGGGTTGGTTTTCAATTTCCAAAAATGGTCGTCTCCAATGAGACTCCTGCCAACCGGACATGATTTTATCAACACCGCTTCCGGCTTTTTCAGCTCTACCTATGAGCATAAACATTTGCTGAAGGGCTGGATTTCGGCATTCACTAATACCACCAGCATAATATTGGTGAATTGATAACAAGAGTGTACCCGGGTTAGAAAAAACAAATTTTTCAGTATCTAATTCAATCACAATATTACCACTTAATGAATAGTCAGAGTGAACTAAAGCATTAACAAATGCTTCCCTAAGGGCAACATGAGTGGGGGTTTCATCTATACGTTGATCTAAGTTGAGTTGGAAAGGCTTAGGCAGGGTAGAAGATAATTTTGGCCATACCTTTAGATAAAATTGGAGCAGATTATGCTCCCAAGTTCCGTCAGGGCAAATGCGATCTGTCCACCTTATTTTAGGCTCAGTTGAAAGCCTTTCTCTGAAGTCAGGAAAAAATCCAGGTAATTCATCTTGATCTCTAATACTATCTGCCTTACCAAACATTAGTAGACCTGCAAGAGTAATCCCTTCCTTTTTCGTTTTCCTTTCAATACGATAAGCACCAATCTTTTTAAATAAATCTAAATCTTCAAGGGATTGCCAGGGATGATCAGGTTTTGAAGATGTAAATAATTGTCTGAATTGTTTCACAGTAGCGGGGTCAAAATCTTCTACAGTATAATTTTCTAAAATATTGCTATCCCTTTTCAAGTCAGCACTTGAATCTGCCAACATTCTTTTAACTTCATCGTCAGTACAACGATAATCTCCTTCATGATTTCTTTTATATGTATTTCCAAAGGGGTTTCTGGTTAAAAATACAGGTCTTTCAGTTCTCGAAGCAAATGCTATTTTAAAAACCAAAAGGTTTTTACCCTTAACTTCAACAACTTTAATATCATTGTTTGTTAAAAGGTTTTTGCTTACTGTGTTTGGGTTATTGCTCTCATCCCAAAATTGTTTTTTGTACTTTTTTATTTGCTCCTCTGTAAGCCCTTCAATAGTAAAACTTCCTTTTTTTTCATAAACACCGATAACAATTATTCCAGTGTTTGTATTTGCAAATGCCGAATATGTTTTCCAAACTTCTCTTGGGAAACCTTCTTTTCCTGATTTGTATTCAATCTCAAAATATTCAGCAGGTAGAAATTCTTGATTCAATAAAGAATATAAAGAAAATTCAACATCCTGATCAAATAAATTTAATTGCTTGTCTGTCATTACAGTTCTATTTTAAACCCTAATTTATCAAATACTTTTAACAACTCTTTTTTAGAGCCTTCTTCCCGTTGTAACAACTCGGTAAACTCTCGTTGCAAACGGCTCATATTTTCAACAAAATCTAGTTGCTCGTCCCGGTTGACAAATTCTATATACTTGCTGGGAACCAGCGAATAGTCTTTGTTGCACACTTCTTCTAAGGTGGCACTGTAGCAAAATTCCGGTTGGTTGCTATAGTTGCTTTCCCGTTGCTCCCAGTCGTGATATGTGGTTGCAATGTCTATTATATCCTGCTCACTAAATTGTGTAAATTTCTTTTCAAAGGGTTCACCTTTTTGCCTTAAATCCATAAAAAGGATTTCGTTTTCCCGGTTGCGGTAGTTGCGGGTGGTGTCCGGTAATTTTAAATCTCGTTCCTTTTTATTTTTATTGAGTATCCAAAGGGTTACACTTATGTCTGTGGTGTAAAACATACTTCTGGGTAAAATCACGATGGCTTCCACCAATTTATTTTCTATAAGTTTCCTACGTATTTTATATTCTTCACCACCACCGGAGAGTGCACCGTTGGCAAGTATAAAACCGGCTACACCATTTTCAGATAATTTACTTGCCATATTCAAGATCCAGGCATAGTTAGCATTGCTCACCGGAGGCACTTCATAGCCTTGCCAACGTGGGTCGTCTGTAAGTTCGTTAGCTGCCCGCCAATTCTTTTGGTTGAAAGGAGGGTTGGCCATTATAAAGTCAGCTTTTAAATCCGGGTGCTGGTCTTTTGCAAAGGTATCCGCCGCAACATCACCTAAATTTGCAGAAATGCCACGAATGGCAAGATTCATTTTAGCCAGTTTGTAAGTTGTGTTTGTGTATTCCTGTCCGTAAATGGCAATATTTTTAGTGTTGCCATGGTGGCTTTCAATAAACTTTATAGACTGCACAAACATACCACCAGAGCCACAAGCAGGATCATAAATGATACCGTTGTATGGTTCTATCATTTCAGCAATTAGTTGCACAATACTTTTTGGGGTATAAAACTCACCCTTTCCTTTGCCTTCTGCTAGGGCAAACTTGCTAAGGAAGTATTCATACACGCGACCAACGATATCCTGCTCTTTATCTTTAAGGGTGTCAATGTTGTTTATGGTGTCAAGCAACGCAGCCAGTTTGCTTACATCCATATTAAGTCGTGAAAAATAATTGTCGGGCAACGCGCCTTTCAACGAAGGGTTGTTTTTTTCAACGGTGTGCAACGCAGTGTCAATCTTAAGGGCAATATCGTCTTGTTTAGACTGGCTTATGATATAACTCCAACGAGCTTTTTCAGGGAGGTAAAACACGTTTTTCATAGTGTAAAACTCTACCATATCCAAGTATTTTTCTTTACCCTCGTTGCGCAACTCGTTGCGCCTGGCTTCAAACTTGTCACTAGCAAATTTTAAGAAGATTAAAGCTAAAACAACGTGTTTGTATTCTGAGGATTCAACGGTACCCCGTAAACGGTTGGCAGATTCCCAAAGTGTTTCTTCTATGGATTTATTGTTTTTTATGGTAGGTTTTTTGGTCATGAATGGGAAAATATTTTTGGTTGTTATTAGATTAGTAAATTTAACAAATTATCAGATAAGGATATGCCAATGACAGACATCTTATAAACTGTTATTAACAATGGGGGATAGGGGGGTGCGGTTTTAAAAATAGCACGAGTGGTTTGGGGTGAAGATAGAGATTTTAATTATATTTAATTACAGTTATTATTGAATAATATTTCGAAAGGATAAATTATAATATCATTACTTCCGCTATTTACTAACCCAACAAAAATATACTTGTCGTTGTAATATAAAATATTGTGATTTTCAAAAACTAAGTTATCAATTTTTAATGCACATTCAATGTATTTTTGATTTGCTATTCCATCAAGTGTAAATTTACTAAAGAATGATTTTATTCCTAAATTAAAAAATAATAATAATGCAATAAAATAAAATAGAGCTGATAATAACTGGAGTAAACCTTTTAAAATTTCATAAATCTTTTTAATAGAACTTATTAATAATAATAAAATTGATGTAATAAGTAACAAGCTTGTTTTTAATTTAAAACTAAAGTCCAACCTCATTAAAGATTCCCATTCAGTAAATACTTGTAGACTTAAGAAGACTAACAAAAAAACATATATA
>JBGTDF010000377.1:0-2355 GCA_041748455.1 Planktosalinus sp. | reverse complement strand
TCTTCATTTGGCACATCAATTTCTATTTGGAAGGTGCGGTTAGTTGGGTTTATATAATTACCCACACTTCTTATCGTTCCTTCGGTCTGCAAGTTTATGGCAGGAAAATTTATTCCAACTTTAGCCCCGTTTTTTACACTTTGAATATAGTTCTCTGGAATGGAAGCTTTAATATGCATATCGTTTAAACTAACAATTCGCATAAGCGCATCCCCACCCGGAGCCACTACTTGTCCCTGGTCTGTGATTACTTCATCAATCACGCCTGAAAAAGGTGCCCTGACAGAAGTTCTGCCCAACTGCGATTTAAGTTGATCTACGGTGCTTTTTGATGCATCCATAGTTGCTTTTGCCTGCAAGAACTGTATCTCGCTGCCTATTTTTTGGTTCCAAAGACGTTCTTGTCTTTCGTAAGTGGTTTTTGCTAATTGGTATTGTGTTTCCAGTTGTTCGAGTTGGCTGGATAAACCTCCATCATCAATTTTAGCAAGTAATTGCCCTTGCACTACTGCCTGGCCTTGTTTCACATAAACCCGTGACAAAACCCCCTGATATTCTGGATACAGTAAAATATTTTGAGAAGTTTCCACATTACCTTGTATCGCTACAAAATTATTGAACAAGGTATCCTTGACCTGAAAAGTAGAAACCAATGGAAACTTTTTGGTCGTATCATTTTCAGCAATCGCCATCTCCAGTTTTCTCAATAAAGCCCCTACACTATCATAGGACTTTAAGACCTGCTCCTGTTTCATTCTCATTTTTTCCAAATTTCCTTCCTTGATAACAGCATCTACTGACTCGTTATTTTTATTTCCACATGCAATTAGGGTAGTTGCAAATAGCATTATAAACATTAAATTTTTCATCGTTACTTCTTGGTATTAATTGGTTTTATTAAGGATTCGTTCCAGTTCTGCTTTATTTGTGATTACATCGAGCATGGATTGTAAAAATTCCTGTTGCGCGGTATATAATTGTAATTGTGCCTGACGAAGATCAAAGCTGCTGCTGAGGCCTTCAAAAAATTTGATTTGATTTTTGCTTTCTATTCGTTCTGCCAATGCAAGATTGCTTTTTGCATTCTCATATTTTTCAATCGCAAATTGGTAGTTGTTTTGTGCCGATTTTGCTTCCAGCTTTATTTGCTGAACAGCCTCAACAAAGTCGGTATTGGCTTGGTCATAAGCAATTTCCGCACGTTGTGTTCTTGCACTTCTGCCCAAGGAACTAAAAATGGGCACTTTTAAACTAACACCTGCAATGGAAGACTGAAACCATCTTTGGTCACCGTCAAAAAAAGTAAAGGATTCACTATTGGCCTGTGTGCCATAGTTTACAAATGCACTAAGTGTGGGCAATGCTTTATACTTTTCGAGCTTTAATTCCAGTCGTCTTTGTTCGGTAAAATTATAGGCTATTTTATAGTCGATGTTGTTCTCCAGGGAAAGCTCTTCCGATAGTATTCCCAAAGAAATATTCTCTTTTATTAATGCATCCAGATCCTCTGTTAAGGTTACCGGGGTATCTATATCGATTCCTAAAGTAAGGTTGAATAGTTGTTGGGATAGTTCTAAAACCCTTTTGGAATTAACTAACTGGGTTTCTACATTGGAAAGCGTGATTTGCAGCTGTTCCACATCTTCTTCTTCGGCAAGTCCGTTTTTAAAAATTTCAGTGGTTTCGTTAAGATTTGTTTCGAGTGTTTCTTTGTTACTTTCCAGGATTTCTATATTTTCCCGGGACAGCAAAACACTTCCGTATGCATTTACAACTTCTTTTCTGATGACAGAACTTGTTTTTTGTTCCAGGTTTTTAGAATAGTCCAGAAAAGTTTTGGATGCCTGAAGCGCCACAATATAAGACCCGTCAAACAACAACTGATTTAGAGTCGCACTTGCTGACATCGTTTGCGGTACTCCAAATATTACCGGAGTAAATGTCCCTGGAGGCCCACCGATAAACTCACCCGGAATTAAGGTAACGGGCTGTTTTAAGTTATTAATGTAATCTACACCTCCAGTAATTTGCGGTAAACCCGTTGCAGTGGTTTCCCATTTTTGCTTTAGAGCAGCCAAGACATCCCGTTTTGCATTTATTGCTGCATAATTACTGTCCAGTGCAAAAGTCACTGCTTCCTGTAATGTAAATGTGTAAGACGTTTCGCTTTGCGAAAATCCTAAATTGCTAACTAAAAATAGCAGTATAATGATAATAGGGCGCATTAGTTACTTTTATTTAAATGTTTAATTAGTTCTTTTTCTCCTTTTCTTGTTACAATACCACGCAAATGATATTCTAAATATGCATCTACTACATCACTTGGGATATATATATCTGTTGGGAATAAACTTT
>JBGTDF010000376.1:0-7445 GCA_041748455.1 Planktosalinus sp. | reverse complement strand
GTATCCACTCTTCGGGCACTTTGTCTTTGTGAGTGTTCCTCACTTCAATGTAATAGCCAAAAACGTTGTTGGAATCAATTTTTAACGATGTTATACCGGTTCGTTTACTTTCTCTGCTGACAATTTCGTCGAGATAGTATTTACCGCCTTTGGAAATGGCACGCAACTCATCCAGGGTTTCCGAAAAACCGGCTGCAATGGCATTTCCTTTCAAAATATGAACGGGGGCTTCTTCCTTAAGGGTTTCTTTTATTTTATTCCGAAGCAATGCACAGTCGTGCAATTTTTCGCCCAACGCTTTTAGGGAATCATTTTCAGAAGCCAGTGCCAGCGCTTTTACGGGCGCAATGGCTTCCAGCGAATTTTTCAACTGCACTAACTCCCGGGGATTCACCTTTCCGGTGGCAACCTTGGAAACCAGTCGCTCCAAATCGCCTATGCGTTTTATTTGCTGCTGTATTTTCTGAAGAAAAACAGGGGTTGCCAACAGATGGCTTACCACCTCATGGCGTTCTATAATTTTATCACTGTTTTTTAACGGAAGAGCCAACCAGCGCTTTAATAATCTTCCGCCCATAGGCGAAATGGTTTTATCTATAACCTGTAAGAGGGTTACGGCATTTTGGGCGTGAGAATGGTACAACTCTAAATTGCGAATCGTAAAACGATCCATCCAGACATAAGCATCTTCCGCTATGCGACTCAGACTGCTGATATGTTCTAATTTATTGTGCTGGGTCTCGCTCAAATAATGAAGCACAACGCCGGAAGCTATGATACCTTCATGCAAATGGTCTACACCAAAACCTTTAAGGGATTTGGTTTTAAAATGATTGGTAAGGGTTTCCAATGCATAGTCTTCCTGAAAAACCCAGTCCTCCAGATAAAACAAATGAAAGTCATTTCCGAAAGCAGCCGAAAAATCCTTCTTCTTTTGCTTCTGAATCAATATCTCACTGGGGTTAAAGTTTTGAAGTAGCTTATCAATATACTCTTTGTTTCCCTGCGAGGTCAGATATTCACCGGTCGATATATCCAAAAAAGAAATACCTATTTCATGAGCACCAAAATGTAAGGCAGCCAAAAAATTATTGCTTTTAGAAGATAAAATATCATCACTGAAAGCTACTCCGGGTGTTATCAATTCTGTAACGCCCCTTTTGACGATGGTTTTAGTCAATTTAGGATCTTCCAGCTGGTCGCAAATAGCAACCCGGCATCCGGCTTTGACTAATTTGGGGAGATAAGTATTTACAGAATGATGCGGAAAACCTGCCAGTTCTGTCTTATCCCCGCCATTGTTTCTGGAAGTCAATGTAATATTTAAAATGCGGGCGGCACGAATGGCATCTTCCCCGAAAGTTTCATAAAAATCACCCACACGAAACAGTAACAAAGCATCCGGGTATTTAGCCTTGATGGTATTGTATTGCTTCATTAAAGGGGTTTCTTTTGTTGCCATGCCTCAGGTTTAAATCTAATTAGCTAAGATACTAATTCCCTCAAGGTTTTTTAAACGCCAACATACTATTTATGTACTATTTTATCAACAGTAGTTATTTTTTTGTTTTTAAAATTTACAAATTCCACGTCTGAATTTGTGATATATTTAATACGGGCATAGACTATTATACCCTTATTTTGATAGTAGCTAACAAACCTTTAATATATAAAATTATACCAAAACATTATTTAGCAGTGCTCCTCACTTTTTTGGTTTTTTCCTCAGCATTTGCACAGCAATTTGTTGTGGAAGGTGAAGTAGTGCATTCTTTTGGGGAAGATGTGGAGAATATTCATGTGTTCAACACGGCAACTTCCAGAGGTACACTGACTAATATAGACGGTGAATTTACCATTGCCGTTTCCATTGGGGACACCCTTATATTTTCTGCCGTTCAGTTTCAAAAAGAAACGCTGGTTATCTCTTTGGAACATTATGTTTCTAAAAAAGTACAGGTAAGGTTAACCAGCAGTACCAATGAACTCGATGAAATACTAATAAGAAAACACAATCTTTCAGGAATTTTGGGGCAGGATGCCAAAAATATCGAAACAAAACCCTACGTAAGCGCACTGTCCTTAGGCATTATAGAGAAAGAAATAAAACCTTTAACCCAATCAGAGCGACGATTGTACACCGCGACTTCAGGAGGCGGGACCATAGCGCTTGACCCCATTATAAATGCCATTACCGGAAGGACTAAAATGCTGAAGGAAAGGATAAAGAAAGAAAAAGACGAGCAAATTATTCAGGAATTACTGAGTAAATTCCCCGAGGGTTATCTTATAAAGGAGTTGCATATTGCAAAAGAATCTGTCTATGAGTTCCTATATTTTTGTGAAGCACAGCCAGGCTATTCCACGGTTATGAAAAAGGACGAAATCAGCATTCTTCATTTCCTGACCAAAAGCGCTGAAGCATTCAATAAATTAAAAACCGAAGAGGAGTAACCCTTTCATAGGTTTTAAAGTAACCAATAAAAGTTTACTTTTGCGATAATGAAAAACCGAAAATTAAAAAACAGTGAGTTGGTGCGTTTGGATGAGGATGAATTTCTGAATGCTGAAAAAACGCCGCTTATCATTGTGCTGGACAACATTCGCAGTTTAAACAATATTGGTTCTGTATTCCGGACTGCCGATGCTTTCCTAATTGAAAAAATCTACCTCTGCGGCATTACCGCAACACCGCCACATAAGGACATCCACAAAACTGCACTCGGCGCTACAGAGACCGTCACCTGGGAATATGTGGAAGATACATTGCAAGTGATGGAAAAACTAAAGTCGCAAGACATACAAGTTTTGGCCATCGAACAAGCAGAAAATGCTTTAATGTTAAATACTTTCCAACCCAAAAAAGGAGTGAAATATGCAGTCATTTTCGGCAACGAAGTAAAAGGCGTTTCCCAGAAAGTGGTGGATGCCTCTGATGCAGTAATTGAAATCCCACAGTTTGGAACCAAACATTCCTTAAACATTTCAGTTAGTGTAGGGGTTGTGGTATGGGATTTATTTACGAAAATAAAAATCAATTCTTAATCTTCACTTATCTGCCTTAGGATTTCGAGATAATCTTTCCGGTTTTTTAGAAAATCCATATCAGTAATGTCAATGATTTTAACCTTGTTTTCTGCCTTTGTTTTAATAAAATCCAGATAGCCTTTTTGCAGGGATTCTAAATATTCAGGCGTGATGGATTGTTCATAATCCCTCCCCCTCTTTTTAATGTTTTCCAGTAATTTTTCGGTGCTTTGAAACAAGAAAATATAGAGTTCGGGTCGCTTTGTGTCTTTGTACATCAATTCAAACAACCTTCGGTAGAGTTTATATTCTTCTTCCTGTAAGGTGACTTTGGCAAAAATCAGCGATTTGTAAATGTCATAATCTGTCACGATAAAATCCTTGAACAAATCCAATTGGCCTAAATCATCATGAACTTGTTGATAACGGTCCGCCAGAAAGGACATCTCCAGCGGAAAAGCAAAACGGCTTTGGTCTTCATAAAATTTTGGAAGAAAAGGATTGTCAGCAAAACGTTCCAAGACCAATTTGGCATTAAAATCCTCAGCAATTTTTTCAGCTAAAGTGGTTTTTCCCGCTCCAATGTTACCCTCAATGGCAATAAAATTATAAGTGGGCATCGTGTATGCTGCCAGCGGATTTTTCAACCAACGTTGTATTTTTTCAACAGCAATTGCATCTGTACAGTTTTGCAACAATTCTACAATGGTGGCATTTAATTTTGGGTGGAAAAGTTCCGGTGCCAAATCGGTCAAAGGCTGCAAAACAAAGTGCCTGTTATGCAATTCAGGGTGTGGCAGTTGTAATGTTTTAGTGTCTATAATTTCTGAATCATAAAACAATATATCCAGATCGATGGTCCGGGCCTGATAGCCTTTTTCCTTACTGCGCATACGACCCAATTTTGTTTCAATATTTAATAAAATTTGCAACACCTCTTCTGCAGAAAAAGTGGTTTTCACTAAAAGCACCGCATTTAAAAAATCTTCAGAAGCAAAGCCCCAGGAAGCGGTTTCATATACCGGGGAAATTTTTGCAACAGAACCCACATTTTCAAAAATAGCATTTACCGCAAGCTGTAAATTCAAAAATTTATCGCCCAGGTTACTGCCAAGTGAAATATAAGTTTCGTGCAAATTATCCATGAAAACTTTATAAGAAAATTATTTTATATGATTTTGAATAAAAAAATAAGGATGGCAAATTAAGAAAAAGAATTGTAGTTCGTCCATATTTCTACAGCCGATAATAGCTAATTTGGGAATTGTACTCGTGAATTTATTAAAAAAAGGCCAAACAAGCTATATTCTCAGGTGTTCTGCATTATTCTTAGTATCTTTGCCGAATCACAAATGGTGTTGAATGGATTTCATTCCATTAGATAGCCAATAATCCCACTACTTTAAACACGAGGGCTATCCTTTTCAGAAGCGATCTGAAAAAATTAATATATAAAAATCACAAGACATGCTTATCATTAAAATACAAGACGGGGAAAATATTGAACGCGCTTTAAAACGATTCAAAAGAAAATACAGGGACACAAAAGTGCTTCAAAAAGTTAGGGAGAACCAGCAGTTCACAAAAAAATCTGTAGAAAGAAGAAAAGAGGTAGGAAAAGCAGCATACATCCAAAATCTAAGAGACGAAGCTGATCAATAGAAAGTACCATGAGCAACTTTGCCGTTTATAATTCCAACACAAAGCCCAACCAAGGGCAAAAAGAGGAGATTGTAAATTTTTTACATAATCATTTAGGCCCTTATGGGGATCCAAAAGAACACATTTTAAAATGCCTACATTTTGCAGTGGGAGAACCGTCCATAGCTATGGGTGGTTGTATCATTGTAATTAGTGCTAATGAAGAGATTCAAGGGGTCACCATAATAAACAAGACAGGTATGTCTGGTTACATTCCTGAAAATATTCTAGTGTATATTGCCGTGCATGAAAATGCCCGAGGCAAAGGCATTGGCAAACAGTTGATGCAAAAAGCCATCACAACAGCAGAAGGAGGTATTGCCCTTCACGTTGAGCCTGACAACCCTGCCAGATTTCTCTATGAAAAACTGGGTTTTGAAAACAAATACCTGGAAATGCGACTTAGTCGCTAGAAGCTTTGTAACGCAAAGCGATTGAAGAAATAATTTCCTATTTAAAATAGATATTATGGCTTTTATTACCCTTAGTAAATCTTCCTTAAAAACCAATTACAATTTTCTTCAAAAACTATTTGAGAAGAACAATATGGAGTGGGCTCCAGTTGTAAAAATGCTTTGCGGAAATAAAAAATATCTGGACTATCTTCTTTCCCTGGGTAACGAACAAATTTGTGATGCCCGGTTAAGCAATATCAAATCTATCAAAACCCTCAAACCCCAAGGGGAAACCATATATATAAAACCCCCTGCAAAAAAAATCATCCCCGAGATTGTAAAATTTGCCGATGTAAGTTTTAACACCGAATACACTACCATACAATGGCTTTCCGAAGAAGCGGTAAAACAGGATAAAATACACCGGGTGATTATTATGATCGAACTTGGGGACTTGCGAGAAGGTATTATGGGCGAGGATCTCATTGATTTTTACCAAAAAGTATTTGAACTTCCCAATATCCAAGTAGTAGGTATAGGCTCCAACCTCAATTGCCTTAGCGGGGTGATGCCCAGCAAGGATAAACTCATACAGTTGAGTTTGTATGAGCAATTGATAGAGGCCAAGTTTGGAAAGAAAATAATTGGGGTTTCCGGTGGGTCTTCTGTTATGGTGCCACTTTTGATGAAAGGGCAGGTTCCAAAAGGAGTTAACCACTTTCGGATAGGGGAAACCTTGTTTTTTGGTATTGACCTGTTTGAAAATAAAACCTTAGAGGGCATGCAGGACGATGTTTTTCTCCTCCATGCTGAGATAATTGAAATTACCGAAAAACCCAGTGTTCCTTATGGCGTAATGGAGACAAACCCTTCCGGGGAAACATTTGAAATAGACGAAAATGAGTATGGAAAAACCCACAAAAGAGCCATACTCGATATTGGTCTTTTGGACATTACCAAAATGGATTTCCTATACCCAACCGAAGACGATTTGCAGTTTGTTGGTGCAAGTTCAGATATGCTGGTGGTGGATGTCAGTACCACGGCAAAGAATTATAAGGTGGGCGATTTAATAACTTTTAAAATGAGTTATATGGGTGCCCTGGGTCTTATGAATTCCAATTATATTGAAAAAAGATTGATTGACTAAAAGGCTTTTAATTCCGCGAATTGGTTTCCTTTTTTTGACTAAAATTTTCTGCGAGAAGAACAAGAACGATCCCCAACGTATACATTACCATATCCATCCAATCAAAGGTACTACCCAAAATTACACTTGCTAAACGGGAGTCTGACAAACCCAATATATCCACGAGTTTAAAATACTGAAGGATTTCGATACCATATGCAAATACCAACACTCCAATAGCAGTGGGCATAACGGGGAGTTTCATGAAAGAAAGCACAAAGCAATAGATAAGGATAACTACCAATACATCCCCTACATAATGCCTTATAAAACCATCCGGAATATACAATGCAATAGCAATTTCTATAGCAAGAAGCAAAATAGCAAGTGAAAAATAAGTGCGGTTGAAGGTTATCATTTAGGTTTTGTAGATATTAGCTGAAGTTCATTCATTATCCTATCACAATATCCACCACATACCCTTCACTTCCGCGCACGTTAAAAACAGTGTCGTTATCAAAAAGCAAATACTGCCCTTTAATACCTTTTAAAATTCCTTCAAAAGAAAACGATTTTTCCAGATTCAGTGTTTTTAATTTTATGGGGTATTGCAACACCGGAAATACAATGTTTGTCTCCGCATTGGTTGGAATAAAATATTCTTTGGCTTCTTCGGGGATGTAATCTTTGAGCGTATCCCTTATGGCAACTAAATCCAGATCCAATACATCATTAGTGAGCATTTTCCGCCAGTTGGTTTTATCTGCCACGTGGTTTTTTAAAGCCATTTCCGTAATTCCGGCAAGATATCTATTAGGGACTTCTACAATTTCTATGGCTTCATGAGCGCCCTGATCTATCCATCTGTAAGGAATCTGGCTTTTTCGGGTCACCCCAACTTTTACATTACTGGAATTGGCGAGATAAACCACATGGGGTTGCAGTTGTACCCTTTTTTCATAATCCAGGTCGCGATCTTCTTTATCAAGATGTGCAGTGCTTAATTCCGGGCGCATAATCCAATCCCCGGCAGCGGGAGTAATGTAAAAACAGTCATAACAAAACCCCTGACGAAATATTTTTTTATCCAGACCACAATTCAAACACTGGTAGCCCGCAAAAGTAATTTGCAGTTTTTTCCCCAACACCTGGTTGAGGTTAAGAAAGTCATTTTCAAACACTAAGTAGTACTG
>JBGTDF010000375.1:0-3358 GCA_041748455.1 Planktosalinus sp. | reverse complement strand
CATACAACGCAAATAACCAAAATTATTAAGCGTCACATACGGCTTTAAAGTAGTTGCTGTTATGCGCTCTTCATGATCCAGATAAACAAATACGTTAAGGGTGTCCCAGATTTTAAATTCTTTTGGCACATATTTATTAGGCAAAAGCACTTCATTACTCTCACTATCGGCCAAATATAAACCCTGAACACTTTCCCTTATTATTTCTAAGTCGTTGTATTTTCCTATTTCTATCATAAATCAATTTTAATGTAAAGGTAGTTCAAAGGGTTTAAAAACCACATTTGTGAAAAGTTTTTTGGATTGCAGATTATTTTAAAAATTTAAAATAGGCATTTAAAACTGCATCATTATCTTTTCGGGGGGTTTGTATTTCAAGTAATTTAGGAGTTTCCGTTTCCAAATAAAAAGTCTCCAGGGTTTTGTTCAAATCTTCTTCCGTTGCAACAAATGCATATTCCACGTGATGCATTGCACAAATATGTTTTGCATTTAACTGATGTGTGGTTTCAAAAAAAGTGTCAAAATTTTGCGTATCCTTTTCCCCGGGGAGTATCCTGAAAATTCCCCCACCATTATTGTTAATTAAAACTATACGAAAGTTTTTAGGTATGTAATTATTCCATAAGCCATTTGCATCATAGAAAAAACTTAAATCACCGGTGATGAATGTGGTTCTTTTTCCTGACGCGTAAGCTGCTCCTACAGCTGTAGAAGTACTGCCATCAATACCACTAGTACCGCGATTACAATATACCTCCACATTTTGCTTGAGCGTAAAAAGTTGTGCATATCTAATTGCAGCACTGTTGCTTAACTGAAGCATGGAATTATCAGGTAAGGACTTTAAAATACTATCAAAAACCTTCAAATCACTAATGCCGCATTTTTGAATAAAGGAAACATGTTGCTTTTCCTTATGTTTTTTTACCTGCAGCCAAAAGTTTTGATAGGAAGTGTGAACACTTTCTGTTTGAGGTAAAAATTTAGATAAAAATTCCCGGGCACACACTTTGAAATGCTTATCCAAATAAAAATAAGTATTAAAAGCTCTTTTTTCATCTACATGCCAATGATGCTCCGCCGGATATTCCCTCAAAAAAGATTTGATTTTTTTAGACACAACCATCCCGCCAAAAGTAAGTAGTATTTCGGGTTGCAGTTCTTTAAATTCCTGAATGTTTAAAGACGCGATTAATTGATCAATAGAATTTATAAAACAAGGGTGATGAATATTGGATGTTGTTTCGGTGAACACCAAAACACTTGCATCCCTGGATAACATATCCAGCCATTTTTGTTCAATGGAATCAGGATGCAATACCCCTACCAATATTATTTTTTTCTTTGCATTATTCCAAATAGAAATATATTCTGACAAGTCCTCCTCTAATTTTTTATGTGAATTTCTTGCAGGAACATGTTGTGGACGTACCTGTACTTCAGTAACCATTTCATATAAGGGTTCTTCAAATGGTGCATTTATATGCACAGGTCCTTTTAACTCTATAGCAGTATTGATAGCAATATTGATCTGCGTTTCATTAAATAGTTGTTCTTCAGCTTCCATCTTAAGGTTTGCTGAAAAAAGTATATGGTTTGCAAACACATTCTCTTGCCGAATGGTTTGCCCATCCCCTATATCTATAAAATGGGATGGCCTGTCTGCAGAAATAAAAACCAAAGGTATATCGCTGTAAAAAGCTTCAGCTATCGCCGGATAAAAGTTTAAAACCGCAGAGCCTGATGTACAAACAACCACTACCGGATGTTTGGTTTGCTGGGCAATACCAAGCGCAAAAAATGCTGCACTTCTTTCATCCACTATACTAAAAACCTCAAAATTTTCATTTTCTGAAAACCCTATGGTCAATGGGGCATTCCTGGAACCGGGACAAATAACAATGTGCTTTATTTCCTTGGCCAGGCAAAGTTGTGTAATGGTTTGTGCTAATGGGATTTTTGAGAATTTCATCGATACAGCAAAGGTATCACACAAAATCATTAATTACTATTTACAAGCTCAAAATTACGATAAAATTTGCAACATAGTTTCTGCTTTATATTGCGTCTCTAACCATTCTGACTGGGGATCTGAATCTTTGGTAATACCTCCTCCCACAAAAATAGAAGCCACGTCATCTACAATTTTCATACATCTTAAATTTACATAAAGATCGGTACTAGTTTTATCCTTTGATTTTGAAGTGTTTTGACGTCTGTCTAAAACAGTGTCAGGCAAATTAATTTCCCCTAAAAAGCCGGCGTAAAATTCCCTGTCATATTTTTCATTTTCTTTTATAAAATGCTTTGCTTCTTCTTTTGGAAAACCACAAACTGCCGGAGTGGGATGTAACATTTTGATAAGGCATAACACATCACATAATCGGGTATTTATTGTTCCTCCAATATCTGTTTTTAAATGCACTACATTTCCGGCGACCGTGGTCGTAGGTTTGGAGATCATTAAAATAGGAACAATTTTTTCTAATGATTTTTCAAGATATTCAGTAACTATGGCTTGCTCTTCTTTTTCCTTTTCATTCCAAACGGGTTTGTGGTCCTTCTGGTATTTTTGAGTACCGGCAAGCGCCATTGTCCTAAAAGTTTTATTTTCCAAAGAAAAAAGGGTTTCCGGGGTTGCCCCCATCCATAATCCTATTTTAGGGTGGTACCAGCAATATACAAACGCAGAGGGATAATTTGCCAGTAACTTTTTCAAAAGATCGACTATAGTATCCCCTGAATTTATATCAGAAATCTTTACTTCTTCTTTTCTCGACAAAACAACTTTGCGAAGGCCATTACTGTGCATAAAAGAAATTCCTTTTTTAACAAGCTCTATGTGGTCTTTCTTGTGATTGCTATTTACGGGTGATAGTTTAGCTATTTTGTTTGGTTCACTTTCAAACGGAATTTTTTCTAAAGGAGCATTTAAGAATGAACTTTTTTCCAAAGGAAAAATCACAGAGTTAAGTTCATCGTCAAATGGTGAAAATATAAACCCACTTTCAGAGAAGTTTGAAGATATATATACTTGCTTATCTTCCTGTTTAACTAAATTCAAAACATCCTTGCCGGGTTTCCTGTATAGTACAAATGGCAATTTACTGACATACTGGTTAAGCGTCTCAGTAAACAAGTCATCTAATTTCATATAATTCTTTTTAAGCGGGGATGAAATTTGATTATTAAATATTTTTGCGGGGATTTTTTTTTAAATTGTTATGGTCGTTAATTTCACTAAAGATATTAATTCCTTTTCAGGATTTAAGATTTTTATCTGCCAAAGTTGTGTTGTTCTTCCCATATGAATTATAGATGCCTCTGCTGTGACAAAGCCATCACGAATGGATTT
>JBGTDF010000374.1:0-1806 GCA_041748455.1 Planktosalinus sp. | reverse complement strand
ATTCTAAAATCCTCTAACAATTTTAACTGCTGTTGAGTAAGATTACCTAGCTGCTCTGCTCTTTCTTTGAGCCCTAACTTCATTAAGGAAATTTGTGCAGTATCTCGTCGATATTCATTTATGTAAGCGGCCAACCGCCCTTTTACTCTTTTTAAAGAATCTGACCGAAGTTGCATGCCATCAATAAACAAAGACGCTTTTCTGTTTTCCTCATTTTCAGGCTGCGGATAAAGACTATCTATCTTTGCAAACAAATGTTTAGCATACTCATAATCCTCTGAAAACAACGCCTCATTTGCCTCTTTGAGGGTTGCAAAATAATCTAATGTATCCTTTGATAAGGTCGCATAATTTGCCTTATCATTGTTCTTTTTATTGGCCTGAGCCAAAATAAAAATCAACTGAATCCCGCACAAAACAGCCAATAAAACAATTATAAAATTCTTCTTTTCTTTTAGCATTCCTAATAACCCAGATTTATAGATGGAACTTTGTTTTCCTCTTTACGAGAATCCAAACCAATAAAAACGTTAAACCTTAGAATATGACTCGAAGCATATTGAAACCCTGATCTTCTTTGCCCTAAAGTCCACATATGGCCGGCGAAAAAAGTTACATTATTATTCAAAACATATCCTATACCATTATACGTTCTAAAGTCCTCAAATGGATGATAAACAATAGATTGTCCTGAATGCATGAATATTTCAGCACTTGGGGAAATAAACCAAGTTTTTTCTCTTATCTCATTAGCATTAATAGGAATATATGCGAATAGTTTGTATCTGTATCTGTTTGTATAATCGAATTCTGCACCAACATCATTATCTCTTTTCCAGCGATGCTCAAACCGAAACTGATGATAGATATTAAAACGCCCCATTGGGTTCATCTTAAAAAGATATTGGTGCCATATCCGGGGTTCCAAAGTAACACTTTCAAAATTGTAATTATCCGGATCCGGACTAAAATTGAAAACCAAGGTTGGCCCTATAACCGCTTCAAAATTTTTATTGAAGTAAATATTTAATCCCGCTCTATTATAAACTTGTCTTGTTCTTCCAACAAAACTATTTATATCATCCAAATCATTTCGGAAACGAAGATGATGTTCTGCATAGTATCCAAATTTTTCTGAGAATTTTAGTTTTAGATAAACTCCATTCCAAATACCGGTCTCAACAAGTGAACTTTCGGAGCCATTTTCTTGACCGATAAGCTTTTCCGGTAAACTTACCAGACAAATAAGTATAAAGAAAACATACTTTAACATGCGCTTTATTATATTCTCCTTAAAGAAAGAGATGTGCCAAAAATAAGAAAACACTCTGAAAACATCCGCAAAACATAGTAGTGTATTCAAAAATAACTAATAATTAACAGTACCTCCTCATCTTAATGTAAACAAAAAACCTGTGCTACAGTGCGTATTTTATTATATTGCTACTATTTAGAAACATATCCAATGCTCTTTTTAATCTTTAACATACGGCGTCCTAAATAGAGCTTTTTTTCCCTAGGTAATCCTTTAATGAGGTTTCCTTCAACGGCCAAACCATTAAAATGCTGCAATTTCCTGCTGTAGGGTCTTCCACATAATTGAATATGGGTTTTACCCACTGAAAACCGGCTTTACGTTGTGGTGTTACCGTGGGGTCTTCTACTTCAAAGTTCTTTAGCTTTTCACAGTATTCCTCAATACTGTACTTCTCTTTGTACTTATTATAACCAATTGTCATTCCCACTGTGATCTGCCCTTTCATGTTTAGTGTTCTTACTAACTCCTGCTGGGCCTGGTAAATTTCT
>JBGTDF010000373.1:0-2237 GCA_041748455.1 Planktosalinus sp. | reverse complement strand
CCTTTAGGATTATACAATCCCTTATTTTTTCTATAGGAAACACCACATCGGCATCGCCGTGAATATGTACAACCCCTTTAATGGGTTCACTTCGGTTCCAGCATACCATTTTTTCTACCGCCCACTCCAGATAAGAAGCATCCCTTACTGAAAGATATTCCTGATAGATTTGAAGTCGTTTTTTTGTTTTTGGTCCTATGGCATATTTTGTAAGATCGTCGCTGCTTAATATAAAACTTGTTGGAAGCAATTTATAAGCCAGGGTTTTTCTGGCAACTTTTAATCGTGTGGGGAGTTCATGCTTTGTTTTCACACTGGAAATTATAATCAATTTCCTCACCTTTAAAAAAGTACTCATTTCCTGTGCCATTACCCCGCCAAAAGAAACACCAATCAATACCACATTTTTTTCAGAGATACACTCGGCCATTCTTTGTGCATACCCTTCTATAGTTTCTTTTTTTGAAGGAATCAGCCACTCTAAATAATGTATTTTAAATTTTTCTTCAGGCAACTGGATGTTTTTAAAAATTCCTCTGTTGGCAGCTAATCCCGGAACAAAATAGATATGTATTAAATCTTCGGTCATTTCTTTTTTAACAAGACTATAGGAGCAATAATCAACTTTTATTCGTAAATTTGCAGGACAAAATTAAGGATTATTTCTTCAGCATAAGAAATCCAATAACCATTAAATAGTCCCCTTTTTAGAAAATAGTATTCTAATTACATATTTAAAAGTGTTACAGTACCAACTAGCCTACTCTAAAATGCGATTTTGTGATAATATCTTAACAGAGCAAATAATATTTAATTATGACAAATGAAGTAGCGATTACCGACAATGAGTTTTTAAGACAATTTGAATTTCATTCTGACGGACATTTTGCAAGAATTGAATATTCCTTACAGGACCGAAAAATTTTTCTTACTAAATTTGAAATGCCTGAAGAAATGCACGATAAAGGATTACTCGATCCTTTTATCGAAATGGTTTGTGAAGAAATCAAAAACCGAAATATAAGTATGGTTCCCACGTGTTCTGAAATTTCTTCTTTCATCCGAAGAAACCGAAGAAAATACAAAGACCTGCTGCCTGTGGGAATTAATATTTAAAGTTAGAAGTTTTTTTTAGTTGTAAACGACTTCTTTTTCAAATGCAAACCTTACCAACCCATCCGGGTCGATTTCCGTTAGATTTACTTTGTGAAGTGTATTGACCAACTCAGGGTTCCAGGGGGTTTTTACTTTGATATAATTTTCGGTAAAACCGTGAATGTAGCCTTCTTTGTTTTCCCCTTCAAATAACACCGTTCTTGTGGTTCCTATTTGCTGCTCATAAAAAGCCCTTCTTTTCTTGACGGAAAGTCCGCGTAACATTTTACTTCTTTTTGCCCGCACTTTCGGTTCTACCACACCTTCCATTATTGCTGCTTCGGTATTATCCCTTTCCGAATAGGTAAAGACATGCAGATAAGAAATATCGAGGGAATTTAAAAAATGGTAAGTCTCTAAAAAATGTTCTTCGGTTTCTCCCGGAAACCCAACAATAACATCCACACCTATACAGGCATCGGGCATTACTTCGCGAATTTTTGCCACCCTGTCCACATACAATTCCCGCATATACCTGCGTTTCATTTTCATTAAAATAGCATTGCTGCCTGATTGCAACGGAATGTGGAAATGAGGAACAAGCGTTCTGGAACGGGAAACAAATTCTATGGTTTCATTTTTTAATAAGTTTGGCTCAATTGACGATATACGCAAACGCTCCACACCCTCTACCTCATCTAAGGCTTTCACTAAATCCAGAAATGTATTTTCATGGCGTTTGTTGCCAAACTCTCCTTTACCATAATCGCCAATATTCACACCGGTCAAGACGATTTCTTTGATTCCCTGTGCGGAAATTTCCTTGGCGTTTTGCAACACATTTTCCAAAGTATCGCTTCTCGAAATCCCCCTTGCCAGCGGAATGGTGCAATAAGTACATTTATAATCGCATCCATCCTGCACTTTTAAAAAGGCACGGGTCCTGTCACCGATGGAGTAGGCACTGACATAAAAATCAGCTTCCTGTATTTCGCAGGAATGCACTTCCCCAAAATCATTTTTGGACAGATCATTTATATAATCGGTGATTTTGAATTTTTCAGTTGCACCAAGAACCAAATCCACACCTTCCACATCTGCTAATTCTTCCGGTTTTAATTGTGCATAACATCCCACGGCGG
>JBGTDF010000372.1:0-1715 GCA_041748455.1 Planktosalinus sp. | reverse complement strand
AAAGCCGCTAAAAATGTGGCATCCTGCATACTGTTCCATTTACTGATGTATCCGGCAGCATTTGGGCTTGGGGTGTTGTTTATTGTCGTTTTAGCTGTTGGGGCATTTGCACTAACCAGAGTAGTACTGGCAAGTGTTTCTAGTCCAAAAGCATGGGGTAAATTCCATGCAGTAATATCATAGGTGAGAGGTGTGCTTAATTTAGCTTCCGGTTCAAACAGGGCTTGTATCATTCTTCCTTTTGGCTGGTTTGTACTAACCACTAATGCATTTTTCATATCCAGATTTCCGGCTTTGTTATTTCCGTAAAGGAACCCGCTTGCTTTTGCATTGTTTGCAAAGCCATATTTTATGTCATGTTTGTCTAGCAATTTTGCCAATGCGTTAACTCTATCTTCTTCGCCCTGCAAAACATAGCTTTTATATTTTAAATCGCTTTTGAAGAATTTTTGAAATTCAGTATTCAATCTTTTCGCATTTTTAGAGGAAATTTCCACGGTAGATAGCCCGGTGGTTTTTTGATGTTCCACACGATCAACCAATGTAAGTTCATAGCCTTCGTCTGTATCTATGCCCAAACCTGCCCGTCCATGACCTGCCTGCTCATAAGTCATCCCAATGGCACCAACATAAGTGGGGTAGGTATCTCCATAGCTTGGGTATAATAAATCAAAGCGTTCCCGGGTAAAGAACAACCATCCTTCCTCATCAAAATATTTAGCGTGATTTTTTCCTATCTGGGTTTGAAAATCGCGTTGCCAATCAGTAATCACCTCGTGAAAAGGTTCAGCGGCAGGTGCAAAATAGTAAGGCTCATTGATACCTTGCTCGTGAAAGTCCACATGAATGTGTGGCATCCACTGGTTATAAATTTTAAGACGCTCTTGCGTTTCCACCTGACTTGCCCAGGCCCAGTCACGATTTAAATCAAATAAATAATGATTAGGTCTTCCTCCAGGCCAGGGTTCGTTGTGCTCTGCTGCTACCTGTAATTTATTATAAGGAGTTGCTTTGTTTTGATTGTACCAGTTTACATAGCGGTCACGACCATCGGGGTTTAAATTGGGATCAATTATAACTACTGTATTTTCCAGCCAGGCTTGTTTTTCAGTGATAAGTTCGTAGAGTGTTTGCATGGCAGCTTCGGTACTTGAAGCTTCATTTCCGTGTACATTATAGCTTAACCATACAATAGCAATTTCTGGGTTTGCAGATCCTGCGGCCAAGCCTATTTGTTTTAAATTGTTTGTGCGTATGGTTTCTATATTCCGGATATTATTTTCGGAAGAAACAACCGCATAGGTTAGTTTTCTTCTCTCATAGGTTTCCCCGTAAGTGGCATAGTTAACCTTAGTACTGTTTTCGGAAACATAATTAAAATAATTGACCACATCTGCGTGGCGGGTGAATTGTGTTCCTATTTCGTAGCCTAAAAATTCAGAAGGGGATTGGATATTTTGACCAAAACCAAAGCTTAAACACAAAAGAAAAACCAAGCAAGAAAAATAATGATTCATAGAGGAAGTTATTTAGTAAAACGTATTTTAACGCCGCTAAAACTACTAAAAACCCTTGATATTTCTCTTTAAGATTAACGGAATTTTTAAGAAAAAAGTCAAACAAAGGGTTATCTTTGGTTTCCCTTTAAGATTAACTATGCCAGAACACTGTATTCCGTATCGTGATACCGGGTATTTTTCCGATTTGATTGTTGA
>JBGTDF010000371.1:0-8399 GCA_041748455.1 Planktosalinus sp. | reverse complement strand
TTTCAAATATATCTATTGATGAAGTATACAGACCTTCATTATCCCGAAATGAAAAGTGTGGGTAGCTTAAGCTATGTGTGGGGATTAAGATGGTTTCATGCCGCCCAATTGGAATTTAATGACCAGTATTCTTTTTTATATATGAACTCGGCAAGGCTAAATATAGACCAGCCTATGGCTATGTCTAAAGATTCTTTGATAAAATATAACGCAGAATTGGGTTCCAGCTATAAAGGTGGTGTGGGACTGCACTACTTGAATACATATTTGGGCAATAATGAAGTGCCTGAATCCCTAAAAGAATTTTATGCCCAAAATGTGCTGAAACCGTCAAACACACAAGATTTTAAAACCATTTTAAAATCAAAAACCGATAAAGATGTGGACTGGTTTTTTGATGAATATGTGGGTACCAATAAAAAAATTGACTATAAAATAAGCAGCATAAATAAAGTTAACGACTCATTAGAAGTCACTATTATAAACAAACGCAAAAACACAATGCCATTTTCCCTCTATGGCATGAAAAAACGGAATATACTTTCCAAGCAATGGGAAGATGGATTTAAAGGCACAAAAGTTATTAAAATACCTGCAGACGGTGTGGACAGAATTGCAATAGACTTTGAGCAGGAAATTCCGGAATACAATAAAAGGAACAACTATAAGAAATTACAAGGAATCTTTAAAAAACCAATACAGTTTAGACTACTGCAAGATATTGAAGACCCAGAATACCATCAACTGTTCTTTATGCCTGTCTTTGAATACAATCTTTACGACGGGCTCACACTTGGAACAAAGTTGTATAACAAAACTGTTTTAGCTAAAGATTTTATATTTAAAATTGAACCACAATATGGGTTTACCTCAAATGCCATAGTGGGTGGGGGTTCTCTGGTGTATACAAATAATATTGAAAACAAAAATTTGTATGCAATGCGTTTTGGGGTTTCAGGAAGTAATTTTTCTTATAATGAAAATTTATTCTACAGAAAATTATCTACATACTCTACATTTGGGTTTAGGGATAAAGATTTAAGAAGCAACAAGAGACAATTTATAAATCTCAGAAATGTTTTAGTGCAACGAGATGTGGATCCATCCATTGTACAGCTTGAACAACCTAATTATAATGTTACCAATCTTCAGTTGGTTTTTTCCAATATCAATTTAATTGACTACTTCAGGACAAGAGTAGATTATGAAGTGTCTTCCAAATTTCAAAAAGTATATACAACTATCGAATACCGAAAATTGTTTCTTAACAACCGCCAATTAAATATAAGGCTTTTTGCAGGGGCATTTTTAAAAAACAATGAAGACTCCGGTTCTAATTATTTCAGTTTTGCTTTGGACAGGCCTACAGATTATATGTTTGATTATAATTATTATGGGAGATCTGAGGATACAGGTCTTTTTAGCCAGCAGCTCATAATAGCCGAAGGTGGTTTTAAATCTAAATTAGATACCCCTTTCGCAAATCGATGGATGACCACTTTAAATGCAAGTACAAATATCTGGAAATGGATTCACGCATATGGGGATGTTGGGCTTGTTAACAATAAAGAAACCGGAACAAAAGCATTGTTTGGTACCGGAGTGAGAGTTAGTTTAGTAGCTGATTTTTTTGAATTGTATTTTCCTTTATATTCCAGTAATGGCTGGGAGCCCGGTCAGGATAATTACGACCAAAAAATACGGTTTATTGTTACTCTAAGTCCTGAAACATTGTTTAGACTATTTACCAGAAGATGGTATTAAAAAACAAGGTGTATAATTAAACTCTACGCTCTAACTTATAAATTAAGTCTTCTGCTTCTTCTTTTCTGCAGCCGGAAATAAGACATTGTTTAAAATTAAGCGATATCCCGGTGAGTTTGGGTGCAAAGAAAGCTCTGTGGGGGCATCGCCCACACGGTGCTCATAATCTTCAGGATCGTGACCACCATAAAATGTAAAGAATCCTTTACCTTTAATACCGTGGATATATCTGGCTTCACTATTGATTTTATTTTTTCCCATCACTAACACATTAGCTTTAATCTGAGTAGGGTCAAAAGAAGTAGTTTGTCCCATAAATCCTTTTACTAAGGAGGTGTGGTTCTGCACAAGCATAGTGGGTATAGGATCCCATTTAGCGGAATAATCCATCAAAGAAAAATAGTCGTTTTCCCTGGGTACTTTTCTTTTGGTTGTCATATCAATGGTACTGAATTCGTAAACCATTGGATCACGCTCCAAAATAAAATCAGTAAAGGCAAAAGTCTTATCAAAGTCTATCTTGCTTTGGTAATTTGCATCACTCGGGTCACCGTCAAACATGGGTTCACAAATATCCACTCCTTCTGCAGCTAAGGCAATATCGAAAGAGTCTGTTGCACTGCACATGGCAAACATAAATCCACCACCCACAACATAATCCCTTATCTTAAGTGCTACTGCTAATTTAGCATCAGAAACTTTAGAGAATCCTAATTTTGTTGCAAGTTCTTCGGCTTCTCTTTTTTGTTCTATGTACCACGGTGCATTTCGGTATGCCCTGTAAAATTTACCAT
Source organism: Planktosalinus sp. (assembly GCA_041748455.1). Classification (GTDB taxonomy): domain Bacteria; phylum Bacteroidota; class Bacteroidia; order Flavobacteriales; family Flavobacteriaceae; genus Planktosalinus. The sequence goes on along the minus strand of JBGTDF010000371.1, from coordinate 5,841 downwards.
ACTGACCTGTAAAGTCTTCATGGTGCAGGTGCAACCAATCATATAACAAGAGGTTATCAGCCAATACTTCTTCATCATAAATAACTTCATAGGGTATTTCTGCATAGGTGAGAACTAGCGTTACAGCGTCATCCCATGGAACTTTGCCTTTTGGGGAATAAACAGCAATACGAGGCGCTTTTTCCAGTAAAACGGCCTCCATGTTTTTTGAAGGACTGCTTATTTCTGCCAATATTGCTTCTGCTTTAGTATCGGAAATTACTTCAAAGGAAACCCCGCGAATCTGGCATTCCCTGCGGATTTCTTCATTATCTGGCAAAAGGAAAGAGCCTCCCCTGTAGTTGAGAAGCCATTTTACATTTTGTTGTTTTTCGATTGTCCAATAAGTAATGCCGTAAGCTTTAAGATGCTCACGCTGACTTTCTGCATCCATGGGAATTAAAATATAGGAAGCAAATGCCGGTAAGCAAAGAAGTAAAAAGAGTAAAGAAAATATGGATTTTTTCATCGCAATAATATAACGACAAAATTTACTTTTTAGGATATTATTGAGCCTATTTTAACTAAAATGGAATGCCATCGCCCTCCCCTTCAGGGGATAAATCGTCATTCATGGAACTTCCGAAAGCTTCATCCACAGAAGGTAAATTATCTGTTTTAAAAGTATTGTCATTTGCAGCATCGTTCATTCGGGAATGGAACTCATAAGGAGAATCAAATGTTTCCAGGTTTTCAAACTTACCAAGATTACCCACAAATTTTAACCTTATTTCGTCCAGACCACCATTACGATGTTTTGCAACTATAAACTCTGCCTGCCCTTCTGTTGGGGTTTTATCATCATCGTCCCACTCGTCAATTTTGTAGTATTCAGGTCGGTAAATAAAGGAAACAATATCAGCATCCTGCTCTATAGCTCCGGATTCCCTGAGGTCAGAAAGCAAAGGACGCTTTGTCCCACCCCTGGTTTCCACAGCACGGGAAAGTTGGGAAAGTGCCACTACGGGGATATCCAATTCTTTTGCGAGCGCTTTTAGATTCCTTGAAATGGTAGATATTTCCTGTTCCCTGTTTCCGCCACCTTTTTGACTGCTGCCGGCGGTCATTAATTGCAGGTAATCCACAAATATAATTTTTATACCGTGCTTAGAAGACAGACGTCTTGCTTTAGCACGTAAATCAAATATGGATAAAGAAGGACTGTCATCAATAAAAAGTGGTGCTTTCTCAAGACCCTGAACTTTTACGTTTAATTGTTCCCACTCATGCTTTTCCAGATTTCCGGTTCTTAGTTTTTCAGAACTCAAACCTGTTTCTGAAGATATTAATCTGGTAATAAGTTGAACTGAAGACATCTCCAAAGAGAAAAATGCCACGGGAATATTATGTTGTACAGCGATGTTCCTCGCCATGGAAAGGGTCAATGCTGTTTTACCCATACCGGGTCGTGCAGCAATAATAACCAAGTCACTGGGTTGCCACCCGGAAGTCAATTTGTCTAATTTATCAAAACCTGAAGGAACCCCGGATAGCCCTTCCTTGTTTGCCATTTCCTGAATCTTCTTCTTTGCCTGGATAACCAGGTTTTGTGCTGTTTCTGAAGATCGTTTTATATTTCCTTGGGTTACTTCATATAATTTAGATTCAGCACTGTCAAGCAAATCAAAAACATCGGTGGCTTCATTATAGGAATCTTCGATAATTTCGTTGGAAATTTTTATCAAACTACGCTGAATGAATTTTTGAAGTATGATACGTGCGTGAAACTCAATATGTGCCGAAGAGGACACTTTTTGGGTTAATTGTATGAGATAATATTCGCCGCCGATGATTTCCAAATTCCCTTCTTTTTTTAGCTGGGCAGAAACGGTTAATAAGTCAATGGGTTGCCCACTTTTAAAGAGTTGGTAGATGGCTGCAAATATAAGTTGGTGTCCTTCTCTATAGAAAACCTCTGGATTAAGAAGATCGATGATTTCATCAACTCCTTTTTTATCAATCATCATCGCTCCAATCACAACCTCTTCTAAATCAACAGCTTGTGGTGGAATTTTACCTTTTTCAAGGGGAATTACCTGAGATTTTCGGGTAGGGTATTCTATGTGAGGCTGTACTTTTTCCATTAGGCGAATGTAAAGAAAATGTTAATATATTTAATACTTTAAAGATAGTGAACTCTTAACAGGTAGTCAACATTTCAGGTGTTAATAACTTAATAAAATTGTTGATAACCACAAAAAAATCCGAAGCGAAAACTTCGGATTTGTCTAAGTAATTGGTTTTATAATAACTTACCCTTTAAACTCCCCCATTTCAAAATATTTATTCATTCTTTTTTCTACCAATACTTCTGGGGATAAGTTTTTAAATTCAGAATAGGCTTTTACAATTTCTTCAGAAACGGTTTTAAAAGTTGTATCCCTGTCTGTATGTGCACCACCTAATGGTTCTTTTACGATTACATCAATTAGCTTTTGTTTTTTCATATCAATTGCAGTAAGTTTTAAAGCTTCTGCTGCTTGCTCTTTAAATTCCCAACTACGCCAAAGAATCGAAGAACAACTCTCAGGAGATATTACAGAATACCATGTATTCTCCAGCATAAGTATCTTATCTCCTACGCCAATGCCCAATGCACCTCCACTGGCACCTTCGCCAACAATAACTACAATAATAGGAACTTTAAGCCTGGACATTTCAAGAATGTTTCTTGCAATAGCTTCTCCCTGCCCTCTTTCCTCAGCTTCCAGTCCGGGATATGCTCCGGGAGTATCAATTATGGTAACAACGGGAATTCCAAATTTTTCAGCAGACTTCATTAAGCGCAAGGCTTTTCTGTACCCTTCAGGATTTGCCATTCCAAAATTTCTATACTGACGTGTTTTGGTATTATAGCCTTTTTGTTGGCCTACAAACATAAAACTTTGATCGCCTATTTTTCCCAGCCCACCTATCATGGCTTTGTCATCTTTAAAACTTCTGTCTCCATGAAGTTCTAAAAAAGTTTCCCCACAAATAGCTCTTATATAATCTAAAGTATAAGGTCTGTCAGGATGTCTGGAAAGTTGCACCCGCTGCCATGGCGTTAAGTTTTTATAAATATTTTTTCTGGTTTCCTGAAGTTTCTTCTCGATTTGCTTGCAGGTGTTTGTCACATCTACATCACTCTCCTGACCTATTAAAGTACATTTATCTAATTGTTCAACAAGTTCTTTAATGGGTAATTCAAAATCTAGATATTCCATTTGGGTTTCATTTTATTGAAAAGTTAGCTTACAAAGATAAAAACTTTGACTGATTAGTCATTGAAGTCGTTTAATCTTTTTCTTCTTCCGCGGGTTTTGATAATTCCATTTGCAATAACTGTAGCAAGAATGACCAGGGCACCATAATAAAATTGCGGACTCATATTTTCAGCATCCCCCAGAATTAGAAGTGCAAGCAGTATACCATAGATAGGCTCCATATTTATGGTTAACATTACCGTATAGGGTTTTATCCATTTCATTACGTGCACAGATGCGATAAAAGCATAAGCAGTACAGGCAGACGCTAGAATGAATAAATACAACCAATCAGAAGACGATACAGTAAAAAACTCCCGGTCAAAACTTCCATTTGCGAAAAAATATAGGGTAATACAAAGGGTTCCGAAGAGAAGTTCCCAGAAGGAAATAGCCGATGCTTCATATTTAACCGCAAATTTTCCGTTAATAACAGAAAACAAAGCACTCAAAAAAGCCGAAGATAGGGCTAGTAAAATTCCGGTTACATATTGGCTTTCGACTTCAAAAATGATATAGAGCCCAAAAATTACAAAAATTCCGAAAAGGACTTCATACCAGATGACTTTTCGACGATAAAAAATGGGTTCGAGTAAGGAAGTAAAAAAAGCCCCTGTGGATAAAACGGCAAGAGTTACAGAGACATTAGACACTTTAATTGCAGCAAAAAAAGTAATCCAGTGCAATGCTATAATAAATCCCGCAATAAAAAATCCCAGAAGTGTAAGTCTGGAAAACTGAAGCTTAATTTTTCTGATTTTGACATATAAAAAAATCAAAATAAAGGCAATACCCATACGATACCACACTAAAGGTATAGCATCAATGGAAATTAACGCACCTAAAACAGCGGTAAAACCCCATATAAATACAATGAGGTGAAGATGGAGGTAGTTGGTCAGTTTAGCGCTTGGCATCTTTTAATAAATAAATTGCCAGTAATCCAAATAGTATATTAGGAAACCAGGTAGCAACAAATGGTGAAAAATCAGATTGTTCTGCCATAGTCCCAAAAACTTTATCAAAGAATATATAGACCATCCCAATTGTAATACCAATAGCAAGATTAACACCCATGCCACCGCGACGCTTTTTAGAAGATACCGCCACTGCTATAATTGTTAAAATATATGCTGAGACCGGCAAACTCCAGCGTTTATAACGCACTACTTCATACCTGTTAATATAAGAGGAACCTCTTAGCTGTTCTTTTTCTATAAAACGATTTAACTCGTTATAATTTAAAGTTTCCGCAATGTATTCAACCGGGGTAAGATCTTCCAGTGTAAATGAAAAAACTGTATCCATCTGGGTTTTTGTTACAAGTATATCTTCCCTTTTTCCTATGGTCCTTTTTGTATAATTAAAAAGGGTATAGGTAGTGTCAGCAGGATTGTATTTGATTCGGTTTGCGGCTAATTTAAAAACTAGTTCATTACCTTCAAAATGCTCCAGTGTAAAGAATGTACCGGTTTGATTTGCAACATTAAAATTGCTAACATAAATATAATCATTTTCGTTTATCTGACGATACACGTTATTCTCGTCCCTGTCTGATCTGTTTTTCTTTAAATATTTATAGGTAAACTCATTATACCCTTTACTTGCCATTGGAGCTAAGTACATCCCTAAAAATAGCGCACCAATACAAACCAAAGTCGCACCAATCAAATAGGGCCTTAAAAACCGAAAATAAGAAACTCCACTACTTAAAATAGCAGCAATTTCTGTGTTATTGGCCATTTTAGAGGTGAACCATATAACCGAAAGGAATAGAAATAACGGAAAGAGCAAATTAGCAAAGTAAATCGTGAAATAGCCGTAATAAATCAAAACCTCAATGAGAGGTACCTGATTTTCCAAAATTTTCCCGATTTTTTCAGCAAGGTTTACCGTAATGCCTATGGGAATAAATAAAGCGAGTAACATAATAAATGTACCCAAATATTTCTTCAGTATATGACGGTCTAAAATTGGCAGCATCAAGTTAAAAGTTTGAAATTTAAATAGGAATTATTAATAATAAGCACTTCCATATTTAAACTTAAAAATTACAATCGTTTGTCCATTTGTTTTACCATCATGTTTTTCCATGAGGTAAAATCGCCTGCTAAGATATGTTTTCTTGCTTCACGAACCAACCACAAATAAAACCCTAAATTATGTATGGTCGCAATCTGCTTGCCCAGCAATTCATTTACAGAAAACAAATGTTTTAAATAGGCTTTACTGTATTCAGTATCTACAAAAGTGATGCCCATTTCATCCAGTGGTGAAAAGTCATTTTCCCATTTTTTGTTTTTAATATTTATGGTTCCGTGAGCGGTGAACAAACTTCCATTTCTTGCATTTCTGGTAGGCATGACACAGTCAAACATATCAATTCCAAGGGCAATATTTTCCAATATATTAATAGGAGTGCCTACACCCATCAAATATCTGGGTTTGTCTTCCGGAAGAATTGCAGTAACCACCTCTGTCATCGCATACATTTCTTCGGCTGGTTCCCCTACCGAGAGTCCGCCAATGGCATTGCCAACAGCATTTGCTGAGGCAA
>JBGTDF010000370.1:0-3429 GCA_041748455.1 Planktosalinus sp. | reverse complement strand
GTGAATTGCTTTCAAAGTTCTATTTTTATTGATGATTAACAACATATTCAATCCTGCGTTAACTCCTGAGCCGGTTGTGAATTGCTTTCAAAGTTCTATTTTTATTGATGATTAACAACGTACCCCTAGATAAGTGACTGGTATGTTGTTAATTATCTTAAAATTTAGAAATAAAAAATGAACGGTGTTTTTAGTGATTGGTCAATTTAAAAACCTCCTTTTTTGTTTCTAAAACAGTTCGAGTTGCTGACTGGGCTTTTCTGTTTCTACGGGATCTTGCCCATAAAAAAGTTCCATCATACCAAACTGTTTATCGGTCACCTGCATAAAACCAATTTTCCCATTAGGAGGTAAATTACCTCTAAGCCGTTTACTATGTACCTCGGCATTTTCCCTGCTGGCACAAAACCGCATATAGATGGAAAATTGAAACATGGCAAAGCCGTCGTCCAAAAGATGTTTGCGGAAACGGGTTGCCCGTTGCCTGTCTTTCTTGGTCTCTGTGGGCAAATCAAAAAACACTAATATCCACAAACTACGGTATTGATTAAGTCTTGAAAATCTGTCATTATCATACATATTCCGGGTATAAAACTTTGCGGGATACCCCACTGAAACATTCATACAACGAATTGGTGGTCCGGCTCATCGCTACCATTAATGGGCTGTGCTTGCCATCAATCATGACATCTATAGCTATGGTTTCTAGCAATTGCTTTTTAATTTCAACAGTCAATTCTTCAATATGATCTTCCCTTTCCACAATATCTTTAACAACCAAATCCACAAAAGGCCGGTATGGCTCCATGATATCATCTGCCAAACAATAGGCATTGTATTTATTACGGTGAAAAATGCCAAAAGTTGGATGCATGCCCGAACTTACCAAGGCTCGTGCTGTCACAGCTCTTAGTACGGCATAGCCATAATTTAACAAATTATTAGGGGGCATTCCTTTTTGTTGGCGATTGAATCCCTGAATATCAAAAATATTTTGCCAATAATAAGCGGCTGCACGTGCTTCGTGGTTTAGGGTATCCCCCGAGGTGACACTCTTGGCCCAATGCAGCATATTTTGAATAGCAACCCCATTTTCTTTCAGTAAGGCGGCTTGATTCAAAATTTTGGCGGTAATGGTTTGTTGCCACAAATTCTTTTTAAGGGGCACAGAAACATTCATTTGGTTTCTAAAACGCTCAGACTGCTCACTATGCCCATTTAGTGGCATAAACATGCCGATGGGCAAATGCTGTTGATTGCAGTTAATTACTGCGACACCCCTGTTTATCAATTTCTCAAGTAAGCCATTGGTAATAGTTATTTGCTGATTCTCCATAACAATAACCGCTATGTCCTCAATGGGCACTGTTCTCGCTTCTTGCGCGTCATCAGGAAAAGCCACTACCAATTGTTCGTTTTTGGTACTTAAATAAGCAGGATTTCCAAAAAAAAGGGTGCGTTTGAGCATAATCAGAAGTTTTATTTGGGTTCTATAATTAGACGCTTTTTTAAAATTGCACCTAATTTTTAAAAAAGTTTTATAGCTGTGCTAAATTTTAGTTTAATTCAGTATTTAACTTTTAAAAATTAAACTCTATAGTTCCATCTAAATTCATTTCAAATTCTTTGTCCTCGATGATGAAATCAAAATTTCCGGGACTTAATAATAGCCTTGGAGCTATGAAATCAGTAGAAAATTTTGAAAAGCCATTTTTCCCTTTTTGACCAAATTCTTTTACTGAAAAGTCTTCTGTCAGTTGTTTGTCATCTCTTGCTTCTATATGATGTTGAAACCTTATTAGTCCCTGTTTTGCATCAGCTAAATTTTTCACAAAATATAGTCGTTTTGATAAATCTATATTTTCTAAATCTTTTAGTTCTTCTTTGTCACTTTTATAAAACAAAACCTTTTGACCTACCATAAAAACATGTTTTAAATCAGCTTTTTTTGCTTTCTTTCCTCTTCCAATATAAACAGGCTCTAAAGTCTCTTTAGACTTGAACAAATCTTCAGGCTTTAAAATTTCAAGATGTTTTGCATACTTAGAAGATTCAAACACATTAAACGGTACAATAGAGCGACCATTTTCATTTTCATACAATCCAAACATATAATTCTCCCCTGAATCTGCATAAATATAATTTTTATATTCTTTTGATGATTTGTAAACTTGTTCTTTCACGACAGTTACATTGTTTGGATTCATAAATCCACGTGCAGCTTTTACTCTACAACGCAAATGACGTAGTGTGTTTCCTTGAAAATCCTTTAACTCGTTTTGGCTTATTCCATCTGTTAATTGCTTTTTTAAATATTCAGCTAGATGTTCATCAATAATAACATCGGTTTTAAAATTGATACTATCTATAGGTTTCCTAAGTACCATCCACATTTCATCCTTACCATCTGCTTGGTTGTAAACGACGTTACCTTCTTCATCTCTTTGTAAACTTCCGTTTTCGTCTTTAGCAGCAATTTTAATCTTGCCATAGTAAGTCTGTTGATGCAACTCTCCTCTTATGGAGTCTCCTTGTGCTATCTTAGGAGTTTTATTTCCACTTTCGTCTAATAGTAATTTTCCGTTTTTATCCCTCAACCAAACTATTCTTCCTCGTTTTCTTACTTTTTTAATTCCCGGGGTTAATGTTTGATCTTTATCAGCCATGTTGTTTATGAGAATGTTTTTCTGGATTTTTTCAATCATCGAATAGTTAAATCCTGAAAATGGCTTTACTTGGTATTGTCTTCCTCTATTTTTTTCTTCATGTTCATAAGCTATCTTCAAAATTTCTTCCCGTTTTCTCGCCGTAGGAATCAATGTTAAAACAGCGGCATCAATTGCATGGTGAAAATGTTTTCCCCTGTCTTTGGCTTCCTCTTTAGGTTGTACCCCGTAGATTTTTCTAAACTGAGCTGTATTACTACCTTTAATTACATCTACTTTATTAAAAACAGTTTTCAAATAATGAAAGGCATATTTGCTTATGATTTGTGTATCGGTTAATTGACTATTAATAAAACCTTGTGGAATTTCTGTTCGTGTAAATCTATCCAATTTGTTTTTCCAATAATCATAATCCATTTGTCTTAAATGGCGTTGACGTATTGCATAATCCTTCTCATCTTTGTCCATTGCTTTCTTAGATTTTACTTTCCAAAAATCAATTTGGCTATATAAATCATCCACTTTCTTTTCCCAAGCCATCAATCGAGGTTTAATTGCAGAAAAGCCGTGTGAGTGTGTTTCGTAATTTGGTAACTCCGTTGGCATTTTGTTATTTTTTATTCTACGGTTGTAATCTGCATAACAAACAGTTAAATTTGCCAAGGAATTATCAAATGATTTACTTCTTGGAATTGTATGCTCAAAATCAATTTTATTGCTATTAAACAAATCGGTTAACTTAATAACATTACCAGTATACATA
>JBGTDF010000369.1:0-7117 GCA_041748455.1 Planktosalinus sp. | reverse complement strand
CAATGAATTTGGGGCTTATTTTTAAATCACCCATATTTAGTGAGAAGTAAAGATATCATCTTTTCTAATTTAAAGTTTTTGTGTATATTTACTATAGAAATTAAAATTTATATAGTTAAAAAATATGGATTATAAAATAGATGCCCTTAGTTGGCAATTGCTGAATTTATTACAGCAAAACGCACGCCTAACAATGACAGAACTTGGAAGAAAGGTGGGACTTACTGCACCCGCGGTAGCAGAACGTGTCAAGAAAATGGAAGATATAGGAATTATACGCGGGTATTATACCAAACTTTCCTATTTAAAAACAGGAAACCAGCTCAAGGCAATCATCACTCTCAAGGTTTTTATGGGGCGATTGATTCCGTTTTTAGAAAAAGTCGCCGACTTTGAAGAAGTGATTAACTGTTACCGCATCACCGGTAATGAAAATATTATTATGGAAGTAGTGCTAAGGGATCAGGGTCATCTGGAAAAATTTATCGACCAGTTGATTTCCTATGGGGAAACAAAAACACATATAGTACTTTCTAATAAAGTAGAGAATGCCCCCATCAGAAATCCGTATAAGAAGTGATTTGTACAAATTTCTTTGTGTTCCTTTGTGACTTTGTGCCTTCGTGGCAAGAAGAGAATGCCGATAAGTCGCTAAAGCTTTAATAAGTTAGCACTAAGATTTTTATTTTTAGAATACAACAAAAAATCCGTGAAGACCTGCTTAATCAGTGTTATCCGTGTTCTATTTATTACTGTAATTGATATGCTACGTTAGCACGCAGATGACACAGATGTAGCTGATAAACGCTGATTTCATTTCCTGCTAAATTTTCTTTTAGGTAAATTGCTTGAAGTAATTTATGAAATTACAGTATTCATTTGTTTGTATTTCAAAATTTTATGAAGCCAAAGTATTAAGGTAAGTATGAGCAGTAAAAAGAAAGCGGTGACATACCAGGTAATCTCAAACCCAAAAGTATCCACAAGGTTCATACCGGTGTTGTGACCCACCACATGGGCTAGTGAAAAGCTCATACTGAACACACCCATATAGCTTCCTTTTATACCCTTTGGTGCCATATCGAGCGCGATACTATTGGAGAATGGCGAAGAAATCATCTCCCCAATAGTCATAAGGATCATCCCAATAATTAAAATACCAACCCACGAAGTCAGGTTGATAATCAAAAAGCTCAAGGTTAAAAATAAAGTTCCCCAGGCCAACGCAATTACTTTTGGCATTTTAAGTCGTTCTATCCAACTGATAAGCGGCATCTCAAAAACCACAATTAGAAATCCATTCAGAAATAAGAGCCAGCCTATCAAATCTTCGGTCAAGCCATGAATTGTTTTATAATATAAGGGCATCACCGAGAAGTACTGCACAAAGGTCAGGCTTGTGGTAATCATTATGAATACAAAAAGCAGAAAAATCTTGTTGGTGTAAGGGGAGATGCCTTCTTTTATTTTTCGCTGTAATTTCTCTTCCACGGTTGCGGCTTTGGGTTTTAAAAGCAGCAGTAATAAAATCGAAGCCAGTACACAGGTAATTGCATCTATCCAGAACAATGCTTTATAACTGATAGTAGCGATAATAATCCCGCCAATGACCGGCCCCATGGAAAAGCCCAGATTGATTGCAAGGTGAATAAGTGTCAGGGAGCGTGTGGTGTTTTCGGGTTTGCTATAGGTTTCCGTGGCAACAAAAATTGCAGGCCGATAAGCATCAGCAGCTAAAATGAGCAAAAATATGGCAAGACAGAAGCCGTAAAACGTACTGATGTATTGCAAAATAAAAAAACCGATGCCGCCCAGGAACAAACTACTGATGATAACTTTATAAAATCCTATAGTATCCGTAAGTTTCCCGCCTATCCAGTTGCCTATCAAAGACCCTAAACCGAAGCAGGTCATTATCCATCCCACCTGCGGCAAGGTAAAATCCAATGCATTTACCAAATAGAGTGACAAAAAGGGGATGACCATCGCGCCTGCCCTGTTGATGAACGTTACAAATGCGAGCAACCAGATCTCTTTCGAGAGACCCTTAAAGGATGCTACATATTGGATATATATTTTTTGCATTACAAAAAAAGCCCGGTATCTCCGGGATTTATAAAACCACTAAATAAAACAGAAACAGAGGAGGAAGTCTTTGTTTACTTAACCAAAACTACATAAAAAAGAGTTTGCTTGTATCTGTGGAATACATAGAATTTACGGAATATTACAATTCGGTATTAAATAGTTGTGAAACCAACCGGAGAAGCACATTTTGTGATTAAAAAAATATTGTGCAGGATTAATTAAAAAAATAAGTAATAAGATTTATAAATAAAATGGGTCGCCTAATTATTTTTTTTAAAAGTTTTGTAATTTAGTATGTTGAACACGAAACTTTTATAAAGATGCAGATAACCATTTTAGGGGCCACGGGCCAGGTTGGAAAAGCAACCCTTCAGGAAGCGTTACATCAGGGGTATTCGGTTAAGGTTTTGGTAAGGTCGCCAGAGAAACTCGGGGACCTTATAGAAAAAATAACTGTTGTTAAAGGAAATCTTTTAGACAGTACCTCTGTGGAGCAGGCCCTTCAGGGAAGTGCTGCGGTTATCAATGCATCAGGTGGGGTTAAAGAACCAGATCAATATCAAAAATTCCAAAAAATAGCCAATATCCTTACCGAAAAGATGAAGGAACAAGGAATTAAAAGGCTGGTAAGTATTTCCGGTGCTGTGATGACCCTTCCGGGGGAAACATTAAAGGGAAAGAGAAAAATAATGAAAGTGTTTGTGAATCTTTTTTTTAAACAAATGAAACAATCACAGGAAGCATTGACACCAATTATCATAGCCGAAAAAAATATAGATTGGACATTTGTGCGTGCTGCAATGATTTCCAAAAAACCGGGATCGGGAACTATTTTGGCCGATGATAAACAAATGCCCGGTACATCCATTAGCGTAGAGGATTTAGGGAAATTTCTAGTAGAACAAGTCCGGGAAACGAAATGGATAAAAAAGGCGCCTTTTGTTGCTTCGAAATAAGAACTTTTGCTTAGGTGCACATAATCTATTAAAACCAAAGTTGTCTTTTTTGCTCGCATAAATGCATATTGTGCAGATAAATTCGTTTTGCAAATAATCTTTTAACTAACCAAATAATTATCTGGATTTAAAAGAATTAATGTATTGACCTTTTAACTACCTTCGTTGTTAAACCCTACCGTCAGCTAGTCAATATATGAGGAGTATATGAAAGCAATAGTTTACACAAAATATGGTCCTCCGGAAGTAGCCATAGTAAAGGAAGCCCCAAAACCAATTCCAAAAGACAACGAACTATTAATTCAGGTACACGCCTCTACAGTCAACCGAACGGATGCCGGTTTCCGAAGTGCGGAATATTTCGTTTCCCGATTTTGGAGCGGGTTAGTACGCCCAAAACACCAAATTCTGGGATGTGAATTTTCAGGTACAATTGAAGAGGTTGGAAAGCAGGTCACCACCTTCCGGAAAGGGGATAAAGTTTTTGGTTTTAATGATAAAACATTTGGAGGACATGGCGAATACTTAACTATTGCCGAAAGCGATACAGTTACAACCATGCTGGATACTATGCCCTTTGACGAAGCGGCAGCCCTAACAGAAGGCGCGCATTATGCATTAGGGAATATACGGGCCGCAAAAGTGGAAAGAGGCCATCTTGTTATGGTTTATGGGGCAACAGGGGCAATTGGCTCTGCAGCGGTGCAGCTTTTAAAACACTTTGGCGCAACGGTTACTGCTGTTTGCAACACAAAAAATGTGAACTTGCTAAAATCCCTTGGGGCAGATGTGGTAATAGATTATGAGAAGGAAGATTTCACCAAAGCTGAGCATACATTTCACTTTGTTTTTGATGCAGTTGGCAAAATTTCCTTCGGAAAATGCAAGCATTTATTGACCGCTAAAGGAATCTACATTTCCACAGAATTTGGAAAAAATGCAGAGAATGTATTTTATGCACTTACCACACCTGTTTGGAGAGGTAAAAAGGTTTTATTTCCTTTGCCAAACATCTCTAAAGCAGACGTGGAATTTTTAAAAGAATTATACAAAAAAAAGGAATTTAAACCCGTTATCGACAGGCATTACAGGATGGATGAAATTGTCGAGGCATACACCTATGTGGAATCCGGACTAAAAACAGGGAACGTGATTTTAAAAATTATGGAATGTGTATAAAACCGTCTGCAATCATTTACTTTCATTTGCTCTATTGTATGCTTTGAATTTAGAGTTGGCAATCATAACCGTTTATCTTTTTTAACTATCTTAGAACACGATAATGAGTTATGTAATGCCTGTATCACAAAGTGTTACCTGTAGATAATACCTTTAATTATATTTAATACGCCCCCTAAAAATGAAACAAATTTCAGCAATAGTAGTACTTCTGTCTTTATTCTTGTTTGTAAATTGTGGAAAGACACAAAACAACAATGAAAACTACTCAAAAATTGATAATTACCTTACACAATTAGAGGAAGTGGGTTTCTACGGCTCTGTGCTTGTTGAGTTAGAAGGTGAAGTTTTAATTTCAAAAGGTTATGGTTTTAACAATAAAGAAACAGATAGTAAAAACTCCCCGACAACCATTTATGATATTGGTTCTATCACAAAACAATTTACTGCAATAGCAATCCTGAAGCTGGAAATGCAAGGTAAACTTACCACAGAAGATAAACTTTCAAAATATTTTGATGCTGTACCCATGGATAAAGAAAGTATCACTATTCATGATTTACTTCGTCATCAATCAGGATTAATAAGCAATGTGGGTAGAGACTATGAAAAAATAAGCGATGAAGAATTTTTAAACCGGGTTTTTGCATCAGGACTTCGATTTGAAGTGGGGACCAATTTTTCTTACTCAAATGTTGGGTATAGTTTGCTTGCTATGATCATTGAAAAAGTTTCGGGACAGGATTATGAAGCTTATTTGTATGAAAACCTATGGAAACCTGCAAAAATGGAAATGACCGGCTATTCAAGACCCAGTTTCGACCCGGTTCTTATTGCTACAGGATATTACAGAAACGATAGTATTTGGGGAAAACCAACAGATAAAGAATGGAATAATACCTCACCATACTGGCATTTAAAAGGTAATGGCGGAATACTTTCCACCACAGAAGACCTTTATAAGTGGCATAAAGTTTTAATGACAGACCGGGTTTTATCAAAAGAAGCAATACATAAATTATACCAACCAAAATTAAGAGCGGGGGAATTGGAATCTGCTATCTATGCCTATGGTTGGGATGTTTCAAAAACAAATAGAAATACCACCAGAGTTTGGCACAATGGAGGGAACAATATTTTGTATGCAGACTTTCTGAGATTTATGGATGAAGGAACTACGTTGATAATGTTATCCAATAAATCACACCCTAACTTTGATGAGCTAAATCAGGAAATATCACAAATAATTTTCCGTCCAAACTATATTCCAGTTATTCCGGTTGCCGACAATGAAATTAACCGAAATTTCACAACTCAAATTTTGAATACTATTGCAGGGTCCGGTTTAGAGAAAGCAAAGGAAAAATATCAAGAGAGAGATAATAGTCAAAATATTTTAGAGTTTATGATGCGAAGTGAAGGTCTCAATCATCTTTATAATAACAAGCCTGAGTTAGCTATGCAGATTTTCCAAATGAATGTATTTGCACATCCCGAAGTAGCAAAAGCATTACAGAGCTTAGGGGAAGGATACATGGAAACCGGAAACAAGGAAATGGCATTGCATTATTTTAAGCAAAGTTTCCGGATTAACCCGGAGAGTAATTTTGTAAAGGAAATGATTGATGTACTTGAAAAATCATGATAAGGCAGCATCCTTAGTATTTTTTCCTTGTCTTTTAGTATTTTAATCTCTTATCATGCAAAACACAATGGAACAAACAGATAAATTATGGACAAAGCAACAATTACCATAATCGAAAACCTCCATAAAAATACAGGTAAAACATTGGAACAATGGACAGACATCGTAAAAACCCAAAACTTTACTAAGCATGGCGAGGTTATAAAGTTTCTTAAAGAGCAACACGGCTTAACCTACGGTTTTGCTAACTTAATTGCACATAAGGCGAAAGGTTCAGATCCAGGTTCTGCAGAAAATCCTGACGACCTGATAACAAAACAATATCAGGGTAAAGAACATTTTAAACCTATTTATGACAAACTAATTTCAGAAATTCAGACCTACGGAAAAGACTTCGAAATTGCACCTAAAAATTCCTATGTGAGTTTACGACGAAAGAAGCAGTTTGCAATTTTAAACCCGGCCACAAAAACCTGTTTTGAAATTGGTATCAACCTTAAAGGCCAGGAACCAAAAGGAATACTGCAAGCAGAAAAACCGAATGCCATGTGCTCACACAAAATCAGTATTGCAGATAGTAATCACATTAATAAAGAAGTATTGGAATGGATAAAAACGGCTTATGATAATGCAGGTTAAAAATACTTTCAGGCTGTTATTGCAAAGTGTCAGGTAAATGTCGGGTAAAAATTACTGAAAAAGAGTATACTTTTTAAACGGGGGTTGTAGTATTGTGCAAACTAAACCCTAAAAAATCATGAATGGAAAAGTAGTAGGTTCAATAGGAATACTTGGCGTTATTTTTTTTTGTGTTGCAGCTATACTTGGCGGTTTACTCATTACTGACTATGACCCGATTTCGCAATACATAAGTGAATCGTATGCCACCGGGACCCCATATGGTGAGGCACTGCAATATTTTGGATATATACCAAGTGGCATTCTGCTGACCATTTTCTTTGTGGTAGCACCAAAAAAATTCCCTAAATCAGGTTTGATTAAATTTGGGTTTTTAGGGCTCACCATTTTTTATGGCCTGGCGACTGTACTTGTGGGTATATTTCCCTGTGATTTTGGTTGCAATAAAGAGTTAATTGACCCAAGTATTTCTCAAATATTACATAATATCATAGGTGCATCGACTTACTTGTTTGTTCCGTTCTTTATACTTTTAATAGGCATTGGTTTACGTCTATTGAAGAAATACAATCGTTTATCTATAATTGCTTTTGCGAGTGCGCTTAACGCC
>JBGTDF010000368.1:0-4806 GCA_041748455.1 Planktosalinus sp. | reverse complement strand
GGCAAAAAACCATTGGTGGCACAGGGAAGGATATATTACAGCAAATCAAGCAAACAAGCGATGGTGGCTATATCATTGGCGGATCTTCAGATTCCGTAATATCCGGTGACAAACACAGTGAAGCATATGGAAATATGGATTATTGGGTCATTAAACTTTCAGGTACAGGAATTGTGGAATGGGAAAAAACATTTGGGGGCATTTACAAAGACGAATTACAAAGTATAGCACAAACAAAAGATGAAGGTTTTATCATTGGGGGATATTCCAATTCGCCAATATCCGGAAATAAATTTCAGGATAATTATGGGGAGGGTGATTTTTGGATATTAAAATTGGACAAAAAAGGGGAGGTACAATGGCAGCAAACAGTCGGTGGCGAAGAGGATGACCATTTATTCACCATACTGGAATCCCTGGATGGTTCTTTTATCGCAGGTGGAAGTTCAGCTTCTGGTGCCACTGGAAATAAAACAGAACCTTCTGCAAACGGTATTGATTTTTGGGTAATAAAATTGACAGAGACAGGGGATGTTTATTGGCAAAAAACTTTTGATTTTGGGAAAACAGATGTACTGACCTCATTAGTTGAAAATGAAGATGGCACTTTATTGATAGGTGGATATGCCCAAAGTGAAACAACCGGCTTATCCAAATCCAACAAAAAAGGGATAAACGATTATATCGCTTTGAAAATTAACGCTGACGGGGAAGAATTATGGAAAGCAACCATAGGAAGCAGTGGGGAAGATGTTTTAAGAAAATTAGTAGAAACCCGCGATGGGGGATATCTTTTGGCCGGCACATCCAAGGGTGAAATTTCAAGGGATAAAAACAGTAAACATGGCAGTAGTGATTTTTGGGCGGTAAAAATCAGGGACAAGGACAAGGAAGATAAATTAAGGCATCCCGGTCTAGAGGCCATACCCAATCCCACAGATAGGTTTACAAATATAATTGTAAACCATGATTTTGAAAAAGGGGGGGTTTATGTATATGATATTGCGGGAAGGGAATTGCAACATTTCCCGGCAGAAAGCCGCACGATACCAATTGATCTAACCGGATTGCCTGTTGGGGTATATCTTGTTAAGGTGGCAACCGATGTAAAAACACAAAGCGTTAAAATTTTAAAGGCAAAATAAACTTTCAATACAACTTATTATGATCAAAAAAGTAACTTTTATTCTTAGGACACTGGCACTTATATCCATCTTGTTTTTGACCATAACATCTTATAGCCAGCACCAGTTGGATTTTTTGGGCAATATAGATAAAATAGTCGATGTCCCACAATCTCCTGAAGTGGCGTCCTTTGAAAAATATGGTAACCTGCCCGTAAATTTCTATGCCGGTGCCCCGGAAATATCCATACCTGTTTTTACGCATACCGGCAAGGAAATGAATTTTCCGATCTCCTTGACCTATGATGCGACAGGCATCAAGGTAGAACAAATGGCAACAAATGTGGGATTGGGATGGAATTTAAACTTTGGGGGAGTGGTTTCTCGGGAAGTAAAACACTTGCCCGATGATTTAAGCAATTTTTCGCCATATGATGGGGGTTCTTTCAAACACCAGTTAATCAGTGATGCAGCTACAAGAACCCTATTCAATACCATTAAAAACAATAATATAACATCTGTATTTGGTATGGATTTCCCCAATCAAACAGTAACATCTGCCATGTCAGATTTTTATATGCAATATTTACAATCTTTAATTGATATCCATCCTGACGAATTCAATTTTAATGTCAATGGTTTATCGGGAAAGGTTTTTATTAATTATGACGAAGGCATTGCCTACTGTGTTTCAGACCCCAACATTAAAGTACAGTACAGTACTGCAACCTTCAACAATATTCACACCTATATAAATGGGTGGGTGATCACAGATACAAATGGTATAAAATATACTTTTGAAAAGGCTGAATATACTGATAATCAAATAGCAGAACGCAATCCATCCCCTTTGGAAGATCATTATAGGGAATATAAGCGGGAATATACATCCGCTTGGTATTTGACCAGGATTGAATCCCCGAATGGTTTTGATGTGTATGAACTCGAATATAGTCCGGGGGAATATTGGGATACCGAATTAAGGACGAAAAGTAGTTATCATTCTTTTTCTGCTTCCAAACAATATCAATCATCTACCCAATTTACGCTCGTACCCCATTTTGACAATCCCGCTTCTAACATATATAGAAAGTATCAATTTCATTTACAACAAATAAAATACAACACAATCACTATATTTTCCACTGAGACCGCAGACCGTGAAGATCTTAGGGAAACAACAGGTGGCAGCAGTGTGAAACGGTACACCCGGTTTAAAATCCATAATGCTTATGGGCAAGTGACAGAAAAAATGGATTTGTTACAAGATTACTTTAAGTACCAGCCAAGTCAAACCAATAATTGGGAAAATTCAAGGCTAAAATTAAATGGGTTGGCTATTTATAACACTGATATATCAGAAGCAAAACGATATAGTTTTAATTATATAGAGCCCAACAGTATGCCTAAAATCACAAGTTATGGACAGGATTTTTGGGGGTATTATAATGGACAAGACAGTAACCAACATCTCGTTTCAAAGACCCTGGATTTAAACACAACTTCCCCTGGGGCAATAGGCTGGGCAAACAGGACCCCTAATTTTTCTTCTACTCAAATAGGCACGCTCAACAGGATTGGTTATCCCACAGGTGGGCAAACCACCTTTTATTATGAAGCGCATAAAGGATTTGGCACGGATCCGGATGCCATTAATGGCATTGTTGGTGGGCTCCGCATTTACAAACAAGAAAGTGAAACATTGGATTCAGGGGATATTTCAAAAATCACCAAACATTATTATTATAACGATGCGCATCTATCCAATCCTGCCAATCTACCTGTTAATTATGCCCCGTCTGCACGAATACACCAGCGTTTGGAGTTTTGGAAGCAAACTACCATAGAATTAACAGAACTTGGGCAAGGATCACAACCGGGTCATCCGGATAAGTTTTATTTTTTATCACAGAACAGGTTTTTTTCTGCACCAAACCACGTGGCTTATACCCATGTAAGCGAGATTGAATTTGTGGAAGATGAATTAAATGGCTATACCGTTTATGAGTTTCATAACGATTTTTTAGCAGTGGGGATAAAAGAAGAGGCTTTTTTCTTAAATGATAAGCCCTCCAATGGAAAACTATACCGGAAATCCATTTATGACAAAAACAAAAATTTGAAATTGCAAAGCAAAAATGAATATAGTAATGTAGAAATTTTCCTTAACCACACAGAAGGTCATGGAATGCGTTTAATGGAAAGCACATCTAGTTTAGGTGGCGACAGGGCCTGTGCCACTATGACCAATACCGAATTTTTTATGGAAATATACTTATTGGCAGGTTGTCCCAATAATAATGCACATCCTAAATATTATGGGAAACCTTATAGTGTGTATAATATAGGAAAATATAATTATGAAAGGTTCTATTGGTCAAAACTGGAAGAAACTATCGAGGAGAGTTATTTTACCGGTAATCCCAATGCCGTTACTTCAACAACAACCTATGCCTACACCACTAATAGATTAACAAGCGAAATCGAAAAAATACACAGTAATAGCGAACACTCCAAAACCGAGGTATACTACCCACAAGATGCATCCATACTCGTGGATTACCCTTATGGCAATAATGCGTTGCAAAGACTGGTGGACCGGAATAGTTTAAATGTACCCGTGGAAGTAAAAAATTATAGGAACAATGAACTTGTTGGGGTGCAACGCAAACTTTATAACCGCTCAGGGGGTACCATATTGCCCACTGCGATACAAGCTGCTAAGGGCACTCACATACTAGAGAACAAAGTATTTTTCCTGGAATATGATATTTATGGAAACCCAAAAACAATTGCTTATCCCGAAGCACCTAAAAAGAGATATGGCTGGGGGTATAATGGTCAACATGTTCTTTTTCAAATAGAAAACAGTCCTGCTACATTACCCGCCAATGCCACTACAAAAATCAATCAAATTATCAATAGTTCCAATACCATTCCCCAAAACCCGGTAACCCAAATGGCAGAGCTGATATCCCTATCCAATGAACTAAGGACATTGCTCCCAGGAGCGGAAATCACTTCCTATACCCATAAGCCGGGAATTGGAGTGACGTCCATTACGGATGCCAAAGGGGATACCGTTTACTTTGATTATGATAGCAACAACCGCCTTAAGATAGCAAAGGACAGTGAAACCAATAAATTAGCTGAGTACCAGTATAATTACAGGATCAATAACTAACGGCATTTGTAACATATAAACCAACCAACTTTTGAAAATATACGGTTATGCAAAAACTTATATACTTCCTTTTAATCTTCCCCCTTTTCTTGCTGCAGGCGCAAACCCCTCAAGAAAACTATGTAAAAACAACCATATATAAAGTACCTGTACCAGAAGGCTTTGTGCCTGAACCAGACCCGGGGAGCCAGAATATTAGTGTCACCTATTATGACGGTCTTGGCAGGCCAAAACAACAAATTGCACACCGACAGTCAGGCAATGGAAAAGACATCATAACCCATATGGAATATGACGATATAGGCCGGCAAACTAAAGTATACTTGCCCTATGAGCGTGACGCGAGTACTTTATTGATAGATAATAATGCGCATACCAATACCTTTGATTTTTATAATACCCCCTATTATCAAAATACCTTGAACCCTTATTCTGAATGCAAAAAACGGACATAGTATACCACCCACAGCGGGTTAAAGTGAGCATAGTGCGGCGGGT
>JBGTDF010000367.1:0-6812 GCA_041748455.1 Planktosalinus sp. | reverse complement strand
CGTAATTTTATTTTAGGGTTTTCAAAAATGTTAAAAGATCCGACACGTGCCCGCTCGGAAGCCCTTCCAAAAGTCCCTCGGGCATCACACTTCCCCTTGTAAAGCCGGAACGCGCCACCTGGTTCTGGGCCACCTTTTCTTCATCTCCGTCAATGCCTTCATAAATGGTAACCTCGCCATTGGATGGTAAAAATTCTGTGTCTTCATATAGCAATTCCCCCAGAAACCCTTGAAATAATGGTCCCTGATTTGAGTAATATTTCTGTTCTTCCTGAAAACCGGTGGAAGGATCTAAATCCCTTAAAAAATAATTAGACTCATATACTGAGAGTTTGTATGGAGTGCTCCCAAATATAGAATCTAATGAATAGGTAATATCCTCTCCACTACCTTCTGAATTACTAAAATATGGTACACTTAAAAAAACAGATTCAATTTCGGGATTTTCACCAAATGACGGGTTTACTTGATCCAGAGTTACCTGTGCCAATACACTAGCTTCTGAAAGGCCATAAACCGGGTCATTATATACCCCTAATTGATAGACAGGGAGATTATTTGTTTGTACGGGATTTGTTCTTCGGCTATATGCAATAACCCCACCCTGGTCGTAAAGATCAAAGTTAAAATTGGGATCACCTATTATATCACTTCCCACAGAATTAAAATCTTCTTCACAAGAAATAACAACTATCGATAAAGCAACAAATACAAAAAGCTTAAAAAAGGAATTAACTATTTTCATTAAAATATGTAGTGTAAAGGAGTTTAGGTTAAAACTTTTGTGGTGTAAAAATCTATATAAGCTTCTGAAAATTCCTCTTTATTATGAAACTTTAACACAGGCTTATCTATATTTTTAAGATAGGTAGCAAGTTCTTCAGGAATTACCTCAGAACCCACAATAACAGCATCTGAATTTTTTATGGCAATTTTCATTACATTATTGTAATTAGGCTCTTCGAGTTCTGCAATGTCACTTTCTTCTATACCGTCAAAAGCTATTTTTTGAATTACATCTTTATCTAACGTACCATCAAAGCCATGATTGTATACAGAGGTAACTATTTTACTGTTTTCAAAAAGAGGCTCATTTCCATAGTAGTTTCTTAAGTATAATGGCAAAAAGGAAGCCAGCCAGCCATGAACGTGAATAATATCGGGCGACCAGTTAAGTTTTTTAACCGTTTCTATTACTCCTTTGGCAAAAAAGATAGCACGCTCATCGTTATCTTCATAGAAAACCCCATCTTCATCAGCATACGTCGCCTTTCTTTTAAAATAATCATCATTCTCTATAAAATACACCTGCATTCTCTCTTTGGGAATAGAAGCAACTTTAATAATAAGAGGCATGTCAAGATCATTAATCACAAGATTCATCCCCGAAAGACGAATTACTTCATGCAACTGATGTCTTCTTTCATTTATATTGCCATAACGCGGCATAAAAATTCTTATTTGACCTTCCTTACTATTTACCGCTCTGGGTGCTTCAAACGACATGGAAGAAATCTCGGTCTCCGGTAAGTATGGAATAACTTCTGAAGACACATACAAGACTCTTTTATCTTTCATTTAATTCTATTTATTTATTTAGTATTAGGCGTGCATATAGGTACAATCAAATATCAGACCTTAATGCTTTGTTTAGAAAACCAATTACAAAGATAATTTGCTTAAGAACATTTCAAAAATGTAACTTTAATTCTTTTAGGCTTTTAAAAACACGCAAAATTACGAAAATTTATGCAGATTGAAGGTAATATCTTAAGTTTGCACCCTAATTTAAACTTCTGGCATGCGCATTTTTAAAAATATTGCGGATTTAAAACCTGTTTTATCCCAAAAAAAAGAAGAAGGATGCACCATTGGTTTAGTCCCAACAATGGGCGCATTACACTCCGGTCACTTATCCCTGATAGAAAAAGCTTTGACCGAAAATAACTTTGCGGTAATTACCATTTTTGTAAACCCCACCCAATTTGATAATTCTTTGGATTTTGACAAATATCCGCGGGAGATAGATGCTGACACTTCCTTACTTTCCCATTTTGAAAATAAAATATGTATATATGCCCCTGAACCAAAGGATATATACCCTAACGGCATTGCTTCAGAACATTTTGAGTTTGGCGGGATTGAAAACGAAATGGAAGGCAAATTCAGAACCGGACATTTTGACGGGGTTGGCACCATTTTAAAAGTATTATTTCAGCACATAAAACCTAACAGGGCATATTTTGGAGAGAAAGATTTTCAACAATTGCAGATTGTAAGACAACTGGTTGCCCTTGAAAATTTACCCGTGGAAATTGTGGGATGCCCCATCTACAGGGAACCTTCAGGACTTGCAATGAGTTCAAGAAACAAACGACTAAGCAAAGAACAGGCTGAGGATGCAGCAACATTATTTAAAATCCTTTCTTATGTTAAAAATGAATTTGGCACAAAAAATGCTAAGGAGTTGAGGCAATGGGTAGAAAATGAGATGCTTAAAAGCAATTTGCTCACATTAGAATACTTTGAAATTGCAGAAGAAAACACTTTAAAACCTATACGGGAATTAGAAAACGACAAAAAATACAGAGCCTTTATTGCGGCTTATGCCGGCGAAGTAAGGCTTATTGATAATATCCCCTTAAATTAATTATCTTTGCCCCATGTTTGTACACGTAGTAAAATCTAAAATTCACCGCGTTAAAGTTACCGGAGCCGACCTAAATTATATAGGCAGTATTACCATTGATGAAGACTTAATGGATGCAGCAAATATTATTCAGGGCGAAAAGGTGCAGATTGTCAACAATAATAACGGTGAACGTATTGAAACCTATGCTATCCCGGGTCCCAGAAATAGTGGCGAACTCACCTTAAATGGTGCCGCTGCAAGAAAAGTAGCTGTAGGTGATGTTTTGATCCTCATTACCTATGGAATGATGGAAATTGAAAAAGCAAAAACTTTCAAACCGGCATTGATCTTCCCGGACGAAGAAACAAACCTTCTTAAATAAGGTGAAAAAAAAATTCATTCAGTTTTTAAAAATTGCCCTTCCACTTTTTCTGGGTGTATTTTTGATTTGGTATTCCTATACAAAATTTACCCCTTTTCAACTCGAAGAAATCAAGAACCACTTTAGAAATGCCAATTATAGCTTTGTGGCATTATCTGTGGTTTTTGGTGTGCTTAGCAATCTATCCAGGGCTTATCGATGGAACTTTATGCTGGCGCCACTAGGCTATAAACCCAAATTCAAAAACAATGTAATGGCAATTTATATTACTTATTTAATGAATTTATTTATCCCTCGGAGCGGTGAAGTATCCCGCGCTTTGGTAATTAACAAATATGAAGATGTCCCATTTGATAAAGCCTTTGGTACGATTATTTCTGAAAGGGTAGCAGATTTTGTAATCCTTCTCACGCTTATTGCAATAACCTTATTTTTACAGTTTAATTTACTCACCGGTTATCTTTCAGAGAACATTAACCCAACTAAAGTCTATATCGGTATTGCCATTATACTAATTTTGGCAGCCATAATGTTTTTATACCTAAAAAATTCCCATTCCGGGCTTAGTATAAAAATAAAAGAATTTCTATCCGGACTAAAAGAAGGTATTCTCAGCATTTTCAAAATGAAACAAAAAGGGGCATTTATTTTTCATACGCTATTTATCTGGGTGATGTACCTAGCTATGTTCTATACTATGGTTTTTGCACTGGAGGAGACCTCGACCATTTCCCTTGCAGCTGTTATTACAGCCTTTGTGGTGGGGAGTATTACCATTGCATTTACAAATGGTGGCTTTGGGTCGTTCCCGTTTTTTATTGCAGGCGTTTTACTTCTTTTTAATGTGCCTGAAACTGCAGGTACTGCTTTTGGATGGCTGGTATGGTCTTCCCAAACAATCATGGTGATCCTTTTGGGCGGATTGTCTTTTCTTTTACTTCCTGTTCTGAATAAAGGGAAATAATTTATACCTTTCCCACTCCATTTTAAAAAGTAATAGTTATGTTCTCAAAAAGTATCCTCTTTGTTTTGTGTTTATTTATGTTTACCGGTCTATCGGCACAGGTTATCTATGAAGAATTTAATTCTTCCAAACTGGGCGAAAACAGAAAATTAAAAATACAACTCCCAAGAAATTACGATATAAACACCTCAAAAGTATATCCCATTATTTTAGTTTTAGATGCCGATTACCTCTTTGAACCCGTTGCAGGTAATGTGGATTATTATTCTTACTGGGAAGAAATGCCTGAAGCTATAGTGGTAGGTGTTATGCAGGGAGGTAGCAGGGATCAGGATGGAAGTTATGACGACACTAATTTTTTCCCCGCAGATAAAGGCGCCCAGTTTTTTGAATTTATCGGTTTGGAATTAATCCCCCATATAGATAAAAAATACAGGACTGCTAAATTTATACTCGCCGTGGGTCACGAGTTTACCGCAAATTTCATTAATTACTATCTCTTCAAAGATCCGCCATTGTTTAACGGGTATTTGAGTTTAAGTCCTGATCTTGCACCTACCATGGAAGATCGCATTCCGGCAAGGCTTAATCAGATAAATTCTAAAATATTCTATTATCTGGCAACTGCTTCCAATGACTTAAAGCCCATTAGGGAAGTTACCCTCGAGCTTAACGAAGGGCTGAAAGTAAATACCAAGGAAAATATAAATTATTATTTCAAGGATTTTGAAGGAGCTTCCCATTACTCACTAGTAGGAAAAGCAATCCCAGATGCTTTGGAAGAAATTTTCTCTATTTACAGGCCTATCAGCAAAAAAGATTATGATGAGATAATAATGAAATTAACCACACCGGTATTTAGTTATTTAACAGATAAATATAGCACCATAGAAAATCTTTTTGGATTTAAAAGTATCGTAAGGGAAAACGATATCATTGCAATAGCAACAGCCGCTGAAAAGAAAAAAGAATGGACTTCGCTGGAGAGTGTTGCAAAACTTGCAACTAAAGAACATCCCAATAAGGTATTGGGCGCTTATTATTTAGGCAGGTTTTATGAAGAAACCGGGGAACCCAGAAAAGCCATGCGCACCTTCCAAGGGGCATTTGAAAAAGAAGAAGTGGGCTTTATTACAGTAGATCTGTTATTGGATAAGGCAGATAAAATAAAAACAGATTTTGGCTACTAATGAGCAAAACAAAAACTGCATTTTTTTGTCAGAATTGTGGCAGCCAGTTTTCCAAGTGGCAGGGGCAATGTACTGCTTGCAAAGAATGGAACACCATTACCGAAGAGGTTATTGAAAAAGCCGAAAAAGTAAGCTGGAAATCGTCAGATACTAAAACAACCCGCACGGCAAAACCACTAAAAATAAATGAGATTGACACCTCTGCAGAAGCAAGACTGGACACCCAAAACGGCGAATTCAACCGTGTACTGGGCGGTGGTATTGTTCCCGGGTCATTGATACTTCTTGGGGGGGAGCCGGGTATTGGCAAGTCCACTTTACTGTTGCAGATTTCCCTACAATTACCTTTTAAAACACTCTATGTTTCCGGGGAAGAAAGCCAGAAACAAATAAAAATGCGCGCAGAACGCATACAGAATAGTAGCAGTAATTGTTACATACTTACTGAAACCAAAACCCAGAATATCTTTCGGCAAATTGAAGAACTACAGCCCGATATTGTGGTGATCGATTCCATACAAACTTTACATACCGATTATATAGAAAGCAGTGCCGGAAGCATTTCGCAAATAAAAGAATGTACTACAGAGCTAATTAAATTTGCCAAAGAAACCGCAACACCTGTTTTATTAATAGGACATATCACCAAAGACGGAAACATCGCCGGTCCAAAAATTTTGGAACATATGGTCGATACCGTTTTACAGTTTGAAGGTGACAGGAACCACGTGTACAGAATCCTGAGATCACACAAAAACCGTTTTGGCTCCACTAACGAAATAGGTATTTATGAAATGCAGGGAAGCGGATTGCGGGAAGTACCCAACCCAAGCGAAATTTTAATTTCCAAGCACGAAGAAGACCTCAGCGGAAACGCCATTGCAGCAACCCTGGAAGGCATTCGGCCATTATTAATAGAAGTACAGGCATTAGTGAGCACAGCGGTTTACGGCACGCCACAGCGCACCACAACCGGTTACAACGCCAAACGCTTAAATATGATTCTTGCAGTTTTGGAAAAAAGGGCCGGATTTCGGTTAGGTGCCAAAGATGTTTTTCTCAATATTACCGGCGGGATTACGGTAGATGACCCGGCAATAGACCTCGCCGTTGTTGCAGCTATTTTATCCAGCAATGAAGATATTGCATTGCCAAAGGACATTTGCTTTGCTGCGGAAGTAGGACTTGCAGGTGAAATCCGCCCGGTAGCACGTATTGAACAACGCATCCTGGAAGCTGAAAAACTGGGCTTTACCACGATTATGGTTTCCAAATACTGCAAATTTCCAAAGTTAAATACAGCAATTACCATTCAAAAAGTGGCGAAAATTGAAGAAGTGGTGACTTATTTGTTTGGGTAAACAGAAGGAGTTCTTCTCCCTAATATTTTGTATTTTTAGCCCATGAAGCAATTTCCGGGCATCTCCAAACTCCCCAATGTGGGAACTACTATTTTTACGGTAATGAGCAGTCTGGCAACAGAACAAAATGCCATTAACCTTTCCCAGGGGTTTCCGGGTTTTGAAAGTGATAAAAAACTGACAGACCTTGTTTCCAAAGCGATGAGCGATGGTCATAACCAATATGCTCCCATGCCGGGAATTTTTCCGCTACGCGAAAGGATTTGCCATAAAATAAATGCCC
>JBGTDF010000366.1:0-7927 GCA_041748455.1 Planktosalinus sp. | reverse complement strand
TCACATCCATATTATAAATTGAAGTTTTATATAAATTTAGAAGAAAACTACAAAAAAGTAAAATACCCATCTTTGGATGCTTTGTACCCAAATTGTGGCGAAGAGAACAAAAAAGATGAGTTTGATTATACCCAAGAAATTGAATCTTGGCAAGATATTCTTTCTATAAAAACCAAATACCCCCTATTTATTTTAGAAAATGAAAAAGGAGATTTGAAGTATTTCAAAAACTATAAAAATGATGTTGATAAAAACACCTATAAGGGTTTAAAAATCTACAGAAACAAACAACTTTCCCCTGATTGCATGTTTTTGTCTCAACAAATTTCTTCAAGAAGAACAGGTAGAGTTAATAATATAAAATTAGAGGCTGGGGAACACTTTTTTGGAAGTATCCCAATATATTTAATTGATTTAAAAATAAAAGATTCAGATTCGTTAACAAGATTACATTATGTAACAGATAAACATATAATTTCATCAAACTGGATTATGTGGTATTAAGTGTTTTTAATAAAATTTATCTGAATTTACAGCTGAAGAAAAATAATATTTTATTGAAGATTATATGATTAAAATGTACTCAAATCATTATTCTATTAAGACCACAATAACCCGGAATACTGTTGGTAAAGACTAAATTCTAGATTTATATTTTTCTTTTGTTGCAGTTCATCACTAAAAATCCACAGTTCAGTCAGAACAAATTTTTTCTACGTTTCCTTCACCTGATATTTGTCCCATCAATAACTTAAAAAACAAAAATCATGGAAAAAGTACTTTTAATTTTAGCCCTAACCATTGGTTCCTTAACAATGATGGCACAGGGAAATTATGAACAAGGAATGCAAAAAGCATTTCAACATTGGGAAGAAGGAAATATCACAGAAGCTTCCGCTCTTTTTGAGCGCATTGCAGCTGCTGAAGAGGACAATTGGCTACCCAATTATTATGTGGCCTTGGTTAACACAACTTCTGCCTTTCAAACTAAAGACAGTAAGCAGGTAAGTGCTCTATTAACCAAAGCGCAGGCAGCTCTGGATACAGAACTGGACAAAGATGCCTATAATGTAGAATTGATGGTAATGCAAGCAATGATTCATACTGCCTGGATTGCAAATGACCCAATGACTAATGGGCAAAGACTGTCAGGTAAGGTAATGCAAATTTATGGACAAGCAGCAGGTATTGCCCCTGAAAATCCAAGAGTAGTGCTTAGCAAGGCTGAATTTGAAATGGGATCTGCCCGATTTTTTGGAACAGATACCGCGCCAATTTGCCTCCAAATTGAAAAAGCTGTACAACTTTTTGATACCTTTAAACCGGAAACGCCTTTTCATCCCAACTGGGGAAAAGACCGTGCACAAAGTTTATTAAAAAGCTGTAATTAAACTACAAACAATGTACAATGAAATACGCATTTAAAATAATTACAATAGGTATTTTAATTGGGGTTATTCTATTTAGTATAGATTTAATATTACGATTTTTATCTACTACTCCTGTAGCTTTTAATGAAGAATTGTGGAGTGATTTAGGAATTTTTATACTTTATAGTTTACCGTTGAGTTTTGTGAATTCCTACTTTTTTGACTGGATGAACCATAAGGTTAATTGGGAGAAGTATAGAAAATTCAGATTATCGATAGGTATAATTGGTTCCGTTAGTATAACATTGATTACTATTTTCCTGATTAGATTAGTTCAGAGGGTAGTGATTGAAGAGGTAACTTATCCTGAATTTATTGCCACAGAAAAACTTCAGTTTTATTTTATTGCGCTTCTCATTACAATGTTCATTTCCTTGTTTTTTCACGCCTTTCATTTTTACAAAGCACTACAGGAAAAGAAAGTAAAGGAACAAAAAATAATTGCCGGTACAGCTTCGGCACAATTTGAAAGTTTAAAAAACCAGATAGATCCGCATTTTCTGTTTAACAGCCTGAATGTTTTGACTTCGCTTATTGAAGAAAACCCGGAAAATGCACAACGCTTTACCACCTCATTATCTAAGATATACCGTTATGTCTTAGAACAAAAAGACAAAGAACTGGTAAGTGTGGAAGAGGAGCTGGCTTTCGCCAAAACCTATATGGACCTGCTTAAGATGCGTTTTGAAAACAGTGTTTTTTATGAAGTGCCTGAACGACTTGCAAATCCGGATGCTAAAGTAGTACCGCTATCGTTGCAATTGCTTTTGGAAAACACCGTAAAGCATAATATAGTAAGTGAAACCAGACCTTTATATATTAGAATGTATGAAGAAGATAATTATCTGGTTGTGGAAAATGATTATCAGAAAAAAGAAGTAATGCAATCCCGAAAAGGAGTCGGCTTGCAAAACATTGTAAACCGCTACGGTATAATTACAAAAAGAAATGTATTAATAGAACAAAATGAAAAGGTATTTAAAGTTAAAATACCAATACTCACTAAACAAATCAATGTCATGGAAAATACAAAACAATTTAATGAGAATAACTCTTATTATAAAGCACAACGTCGCGTAAAAGAAATCAAGGAATTTTACAGCAATTTAATATCTTACTGTGTAGTAATTCCTTTTTTAATATTTATAAATTTATACACCTATTCAGCATTTCAATGGTTCTGGTTTCCATTGTTTGGTTGGGGGTTAGGTTTAGCTATTCACGGATTTACCGTTTTTGGATATGGATCTTCCTGGGAGGAAAAGAAAATCAGGGAAATTATGGAAAGAGACGAACAACAATCTAAAACCTGGAAATAATGTACCCGGATTATCAACAAGAAGAACGCTATAAACAAGCAAAAAAAAGAGTAAAAGAAATACAAGGATTTTACATCCATTTAATTGTGTATCTCTTTGTGAACTTTATGATTGTATTTTATTCTTCAAAAGACAGTATTTTTTCTGACGGAAAAATAGAAATTCATCAATTTTATACCGCATTTTTTTGGGGAATAGGTCTATTTGCACATTGGGCATCGGTATTTGGCCCCTCCTTATTTCTTGGAAAAAAATGGGAAGAAAAAAAGATTAAAGAGTTTATGGAAAAAGATAAAGAACAGCAAAATAGGTGGGAGTGATAGATTTAAGATTAACGATTTATTTAAAATAAAAACTAGAAACCAGACACGAGCGCAGCGAACTGTGCGAAGCAAAACCAAAAACCAATAATGAACACAATTATCATCGAAGACGAAAAACCCGCTGCAAGAAGGCTGGGACGTATGCTGGAAAAATTCAACGTTAATGTGGTTACTACTTTACATTCTGTTGAGGAAGCCATCATTTGGTTTCAAAAAAATGAACACCCCGATGTTTTATTTTTGGACATTCAACTAAGTGATGGGCTTTCGTTTGAAATTTTTGATAAAGTTACCATACAAAGCGCCATAATTTTTACCACCGCTTATGATGAATATGCGCTTCAGGCTTTTAAGCTTAACAGTATCGATTATTTATTAAAACCCATTGATGAAGAAGAGCTGGAAACCGCAGTAACCAAATATAAAAACCTCAAAGCGACTTATGGAGAAAATTCGGCAGATAAAAATCTGCAAATTAATTTTGAAGACATAAAGAAATTACTGGTCAATCCGTTGGAGCGGGAATACAAAAAAAGATTCACTGTAAAAGTAGGACAGCATTTAAAAATGATTTCCACGGTTGATATTTGTTGCTTTTACAGCGAAAACAAAGGTACCTATATTTATACTACAGAAGGGCGGAATTATTTAATGGAAACCACTCTGGATGCTTTGGAAAACGAACTGGCTCCAAAAGATTTTTTTCGGGTAAACCGAAAGTTTTATGTGCACATTCATTGCATTCAGGATATTGTGTCTTACAGTAACAGCCGTCTTAAACTAAAGTTGAAGAATTTTTCAGGGGAAGAAATCATTGTCGCCAGAGAGCGGGTAAAAGATTTCAAAGACTGGTTGGAATAGCTTTGAAAACTACCTTATAAATTTCTCTTCGGAATTTTATTGTCATCAAAAGCACCGGGCAACAACTGCGGAATAAATTTCACTAATAAAGGCAAAAGTAAAGACCCGCCGGGCAATAAAAAAATGGTCAGGGAAGGAATTGTTTTACATACTTCCAGTAGTTGGTCTTTTATTTTTACTTTTTCTTCGGTGTTTAAATCACTGTAGGCAGATTTTCCTAATAAAACCAGTAATTCCTTATTGTTTGAAATTTCTTTTAAAAGGCGGTTTTTATTTCGCAATATAAGTATTTGAACCGTTTTACTGGATTGCTTATAAAATTGCTTCACAGGGTGTTTGTACTGAAACAAATGAATATCTGTTGTGTGGTTTTCGGCAAAATCCCTTAAGAGTTCCAAGCTTTCCTGGGAGGACTGTATGGGTAATTGAAGTTTTTTAGCTAAAGAATGTAAGAATTCCTTTTCAGAGGCATCTACTTCCAAATCGTTCCAAACTGCCAGACAACAAAGGTCCATAATATATTGCTTCTCAGTTTTTGTAGACAGTAAATTGAAATCCAGATTTTCTATGGTAGTAGTTTTTTGCTTATTTCCTTTCCCTGCATATTGTTCTGAAGCCTGAAAGAGTTCAATTAGTAAGGAATCATAAGAGTTTATTTGTTTTTTGGATTTTAAAGTAAGATAGCTTACCTGTAAAATCAATATTTCCAGATCGTTAATGTATTTGTCTACTTTTTTTCCACCCTTCAGGAAATAGAGATAAGCAAGAACATCCACAAATAACAACGCCTGGGTCATAATGCGTTCAAAATTGTATTTTTCAAGTGTTTTATTCTTTTCTACCCTTTGGGATAATAAGAGTTCTACCTCTTTTGTCTTTGATGTAGTGAAAGAAATTTTACGCATAAAGGAAGGTTTGTCCTTGGTTAGTTTTGCGTAAAATAAAAGTATATAATCTATCGCTTCGGGATAAGTGGCATTTTCATGGTATTGAAAAAAGTTATTCAATAAGGCGTGCAATAAATTTATTTTTCCAATTTCTTCCTCAGTAAGTTTTACGTTTTTTAATTCCAGGTCCATTACAGGTTCTATAGAAAATCCATAGATGAAACCTACCTTGCGCAAGGTGTTATAGAATGATTTTGTAGAGGAAAAAGGGAACTTAGTGTGCCTTTTTTCCAAAATAAAAATATATTTGTCAATCCAACCGGAAGATGACGGATTCATAGTGTAATTTTTTACAATGCAAATTTACGAGTTAAGTTTATGTAATAGTCCTCAAATATTGCCTATTTTTGGGCGTTGTAATAATTGAACTAACAATTACTTTTAAACAGGAGCTAAACGGTACTCCTAATTATAAAATTTAAAACTAAAAATATGAATAAAACAAAATTAGTTTCTGCATTGGCTTTCACAGGATTGCTTATTGCAGTTCCTTTTTTACTTGCCGGTGATCATCTTGACGCTTCGGGAGTGAATGGGACTACCTCAGATTTGACCAGCTTTTATGCTTTTCAGGGTGCAAACACCGGCAATATAGTTTTGGTTGCAAATATGCAGGGATTTTTACCATCAGGTGCTGCATCTGAAGGTGCAGAATTTGATGAAGATGTTCTTGTGGAGTTTAATATTGATACTACAGGTGATTTGATTGAAGATTTGGTCATACAAGCTACAAGAAGAGGGGATACTATGTATTTCTTTGGTCCGGTAGTGCCATCTAATACAGGTTTACAAAGTGAAATTGCTACTTTTAGCACAATAAACCGAGTAGCTATATCCTCAGGTACTGCAGATGCTGAAGCTATAGTAGCTTCAAATAATGGTATGCAATTTTTTGCAGGGGCACGTGATGATTCTTTCTTTTTTGATTTAAACAGGTTTAATCAGGTTGTAGCTGGAGAAGTTTCCGGTTTTAATGAAGTGGGTGAAGATACTTTCGCCGGAACCAATGTTCTTTCTATTGTAATTGAAATGCCTAAGTCGATGCTGGGCACAGGTGCAATAGGGGTAAACCCGCAAGCACCAGCAACACCTATTTTTTCCATGTGGGTAGAAGCAAAAAGAAAGCAATAATTTTTAAAAAAAACTTAGGATGAAAAAAGCATTTTATATAGCAACACTTTTTATTGCAACACTATTTTTTGTACAATGTAGTGAAGACGATAATGACAACATAATTGATCCGGCGGCTACGTGTACAGACGGAATTCAAAATGGGGATGAAACAGGAATTGACTGCGGGGGAACTACTTGCGAACCTTGTGAAGCCGAAGTAGAGGGTATCGATTTCTCAGGAATTTATGTACAGGAAGACCAGGTGGGCAGACCGGCAATTTCAATGGTATTTATAACCGAAGGTTTAAGGGATGATTACAATACGACCATTCCATCTGAAATGACTGCAGCATTTCAGGCAGATATGCTAGCTAACTTGGCGGCACTTAACCCTGATTATGTTACAAACGGTTTATCGCAGGATGCAGAGGCATTTACCACGTTGCTTTCCAGAGATGTGCTTTGGGTTGGGCAAACTGGTGTTACAACCTTTTATGACGGAACAAATATTTTTACCGGAAGAAGATTACAAGATGATGTGATGGATTTCCATTTACTATTGCTATTTGGAGGCGCTGATTTTGAAAACCCAAGTAACGATGGTACAGAAGGACAACCTTTGCTTATAAGTGATGGCGTTAGTGAAAATGACAAGCCATTTTTAAGTGCGTTTCCTTATTTGGCATCTCCATTTTAGTAAGACTTTACAATAGATAAAAAACCGCCATAAATCACTTTATGGCGGTTTTTAATTATTTAACCCGTTTAATTTTTCCTGTTTAGCTAATTTCCTATACAATTTACTTTACACGAGTTCCATTAAAACCAAGACCATAATTTATTCGTATATAGGATAGTTAGTTAATGATCGGAGTTGTTAACCGATCGAGTTGGTAAACTACCGGCAAATGAGTAGTCGGTATTTTCAGAGTTTTTTTGTTAGTAGGAAACGCCTCAAATTTATTTGGGGCGTTTTTTTATTACATTAATTGATGTAGAAATTTTAATTAGATGGAGAATAAACAATTCTATAGAATACAAAGGTAACTTTGTAAAAATATAAATGCAAGTAGATAACTACTTGCATTTATTATTATAATTTGAAGTCTGTGGTATTAAATAATTCCCAGCGTGTATAATTGATTCATTGTAGGACTTGCACTTCCACCGGCAGGTTCTAGGGTGATACCAAATGCTTCACTTTCCGGAATATTGTCTAACACAAATACTTTATTGGTGTCTGTAATGAAGTTGTCTAAAAGTCCTATACTCGTTGGTGTTAAAGGATCCAGTGTAAGTGACCATACCTGATATACCATGCCTTCAGGAGGTTCAGGTAATCCACGTGCATCCAGATGAACAGTTCGTGTGCTTTCGTTATAGAAAACCTTAGCATAAGCTTCAGGTGCAACGGCCTGGTTGCCTGGAAGATTAACTGTTCTAATATTCTTGTCCCTTAATACAGTGAGCAATTCATTTGCTTCTTCCAAATTACTTTCTGCAGATACAATTTGCTCTTCCAACCTTGATTTTTCTATCTCGTTTTCGACCAGTGTTGTGTTTAAATCGCTGTTTTGCTTCATCATCCAGAAGATTCCGGCAAGGAAAACAATAGCTGCAGCCCAACCACTAATGGCTGCCCAATTGGTTCTTTGTTCCATAGAAACAACCTTGGTTTCGGTATTTCTGCCTAACCTGTTCAAAATAATATTCCATATCCTTTCAGATACTCCAGGCGAAACGCCTTCGGAAAGGGTTTTGAGACTGGCTTCAATTTTTTCAACTTCCAGTTTTACTTCAGGCATTTCTTTTGTAGCCTTGGTAATTTCCAGGTTTTCTTCCTCAGAAAGAGTACCGTAAACAAAAAGTTCTAATTTACCGGATGCTATGTATTCTTGTGCGTTCATAAATTAATCTTGCATAGATTGTCGCAA
>JBGTDF010000365.1:0-3862 GCA_041748455.1 Planktosalinus sp. | reverse complement strand
TACCCTTTCAACCTATGCAAATACATATTTACCACATTATCCAACCCTAAATATAAGGATTCTGAAATAAGGGCATGGCCAATGGATACTTCGAGTAAGCCGGGTATGTTTTGCTTGAAAAAAGCGATGTTATCCAAGGATAAATCGTGCCCTGCATTTATTCCGAGACCTATTTCATTGGCTAAAATTGCACATTCAGTGTACGGTTTTATGCCTTCTTTGTTACCCCGCTTATATTCTTCTGCAAATTTTTCGGTGTATAGTTCTATGCGATCGGTTCCGGTGGCTTTTGCCCCCTCAATCATTTTAAGGTGCGGGTCGACAAAAATGGATGTTCTTATATTATTTCGCTTAAATTCTGCAATTACTTCCGTAAGGAGATCTTTATGTGCCAATGTATCCCAGCCGGCATTGGAGGTGAGCACATCATCCCCATCAGGCACCAAAGTCACTTGGGTGGGCTTTAGTTCCAAAACCATATCCATAAACTTTTTTACCGGGTTTCCTTCAATATTGTATTCGGTATGCACGATGGGTTTTAAATCATAGGCATCTTGATATCTTATATGTCTTTCATCAGGCCTGGGATGAATCGTGATACCATGAGCACCAAAATCCTGTATATCGATCGCGACCTGAAGTAGATCAGGCGTATTTCCTCCCCTGGAATTGCGAAGTGTTGCAATTTTGTTGATATTTACACTTAACTTTGTCATCATATTTTATTTAAGGGTACAAAAATACAAACTAGAATTACCACCATCTGTACTAAATTGATTAATTTGCAAAAAAAAGAAAACGTGGACACACTACTTTACATAATCAAAGACATTGACCCGTTTGACATCCAAACCGGCATTATCGATGTGAAGGCTGCATTCAATCAATTAACCTATTCACACATACCGGTTACAAAAGACGGCATCTATATAGGCTGTGTTTCAGAAACAGATGCCCATTGTTTTGATTCCCAAAAAACCCTGGCAGATTTTCAATATGCTTTAGAACCTTTTTATGTGAGAAAAGATACCATATGGCTGGATATCATTGAAGCTTTTGCAGATAATGCTTCCAATATCATGCCTGTGCTCGATGAGAACAATACTTACATAGGTTATTTTGAGCTTGCTGATATTATGAGCTTGTTTAACAACACCCCATTTTTAAATGAAAACGGCGGAATTTTAGTTGTGGAAAAAGGATCGAGGGATTATTCCTTTAGTGAAATATGCCAGATTATTGAAACTAACAACACAAAAATACTTGGTGTTTTTATTTCTAAAATAGAAGACGAGAGAACCCAAACTACTATAAAAATAGGTCATGAAAGCATGAACGCCATTACCCAGACCTTCAGAAGGTATGGATATGAGATTATTTCCAGTCATGAGGAAGATAAAATGGCTGAAAATTTAAAATCCCGATCTGCATACCTGGATAAATACCTTAATATATAATTGAATTTCCAGCTTTTCCGGAAATGTACAATCCCCTAAACAAATGAATAAAATGAAAATAGGTATTTATGGACAATTTTACCACGACGATTCTGACGTATCGATACAATTGCTCCTTAGCGCTCTGTATGATAAAAATATCTCCATCTTTATTGAAGAAAATTTTTTAAAACTAATCATACAGCACAAAGATATAAACGATAAGTATTCAGATTTTCCCACTTTTAAAGAACTTGACGCCTCTTTTGATTTGTTTTTCAGTATAGGTGGTGACGGTACTATATTGAAATCGATTACTTATATTAAAGATTTAAATATTCCTTTGGCAGGAATCAATACCGGGCGACTTGGATTTTTAGCAAGTATCCAAAAAGAAGAAATAATTCCTTCCATAAATCAAATTTTAGAAGGAAATTATTCCATTTCAGAACGCAGTTTACTAAGCATAGAAGTTTCCCCGGAAAACAAAAGTTTAGACCCCTTAGGCTTTGCTTTAAATGAAATCACCGTGATACGAAAAGACACCACCTCGATGATTAGGGTAGAAACTTATTTAAATGAGGAGTATCTAACCTCTTATTGGTCTGATGGATTGATAATTTCCACACCCACCGGTTCTACAGGTTACTCTTTAAGTTGCGGTGGCCCAATACTGGACCCCAGATCCACAAGTATTATACTTACACCTATTGCGCCTCATAATTTAAATGCACGACCTATCGTAATTCCTGATACCACAGAAGTTAAGTTAAAAGTCACGGGCAGGGAAGAAAACTATCTGGTATCACTCGATTCCAGAATTGCCACATTATCCAATGAAACGGTCATAACCATAAAAAAATCCTCTTTTAGCATAAAAATGATTCAACTAAACAGTGACAGTTTTATAAAAACACTGCGCAAGAAATTATTATGGGGGGAAGACAAGCGAAATTAAAACAATAAAAAAGGGTAAATCTTGTTAATCTGGGGAGACTATTTAGCTTTGCCTATTGCAGAGCAAACTTTATTGTTATATTTGCAAACTTTTTGGGGTTTATGAAGTATTTCGCAACAGTATTTTTAATAGGTATTAGCATAAACGCAATTCAGTCACAAACCTACGAAATAGGTGGTTTTGTGGGTGGTGCAAATTATATTGGCGATGTAGGGCCAACGAATTATATATCTCCTAATGATTTAGCTTTAGGAGCCATGTTTCGTTGGAACAGAAGTCCACGTCATGCGTTTAGGGTATCCGCAATTTATGGTTCATTACAATCTGATGATGCAGATTCTGATGAACAGCGCAGAAATGAAAGAGGGTATTCTTTTAAAAATAATGTATTGGAATTTTCACTGGGTATAGAGTATACATTTTGGGAATTTGATGTGCATAGCAGTTCACCACAATCTGCGCCCTATTTATACACGGGAATAACCTATTTTAATTATGATAGTTTATTTCTGGAAAGAAACAATGAAATTAAAAAGTATGGTACCGATTGGGAATTTGCTATTCCAATGGTAGTGGGATATAAAGCGACGTTTGGCAGGCATATGGTGTTGGGGTTTGAAATTGGTGCCAGATATACCTTTAGCGATAACTTAGACGGAAGCTTCCCTAGCGGTGAAAAAGAAGGGGATCAAAATTTAAGATTCGGAAATATAAATAGTAATGACTGGTATGTTTTCACTGGAATCAATATAATGTTTACTTTTGGCAGGCTTCCCTGCTATTGCAGTTTTTAATAATTATAATGAGTAGTATTGACCAAATAGACAAAACAAAACTTCCAAAACACCTAG
Source organism: Planktosalinus sp. (assembly GCA_041748455.1). Lineage (GTDB taxonomy): Bacteria > Bacteroidota > Bacteroidia > Flavobacteriales > Flavobacteriaceae > Planktosalinus. The sequence continues at coordinate 617 of JBGTDF010000365.1, read as the reverse complement.
CGGTGATTATGGATGGCAACGGTCGTTGGGCAAAGCAAAAAGGATTTTTCAGAACAGTGGGTCATGAAAAAGGGGCTAATGCTGTAAAGGAAGTTGTGGAAGGGTGTGGCGAATTGGGAATTCAACATCTTACACTCTACGCATTTTCTACCGAAAACTGGGGCAGGCCAAAACTAGAAGTAAAAACATTGATGAACCTTTTGGTTTCCTCACTGAAAAAGGAAATTAAAACACTCCACGAAAACAACATTAAACTCAATGCTATAGGCAATATTGAAGCATTGCCAAAAAAAGCCTATGCAGAGCTTCAGGAAGTGATTGACAAAACCAAAAATTACAATAAAATGGTATTGACTTTAGCCCTTAGTTACGGGTCGCGAGAGGAAATTACCCATGCCGTAAGGGACATTTGCCATAAAGTTAAAAATAATATAATTTCTATAGAAAATATTGATGAAATGGTTATAAATGAGCATCTTTACACGCAAAATTTGCCGGATGTGGATTTGTTAATCAGAACCAGTGGAGAGCAACGAATTAGCAACTTTTTATTATGGCAAATTGCCTACGCAGAACTATATTTTACGCCGGTACTTTGGCCTGATTTCAATAAAGAT
>JBGTDF010000364.1:0-2872 GCA_041748455.1 Planktosalinus sp. | reverse complement strand
AGAGATAGAATTCCTCCTGACCTAAACGGTTAAAGGTGGAAAGACGCAAACCGGCTTGTATGGCCAGCTTATCGGTAATTTTTATTTCCGCATCCAGATAGACGGCATTTTCTGTCGCATATTTGTCGGTGAGTTTTAATGGGTTTATCCCTGAGGCTTCTGAAGTGGGATTGATTTCACCGGGATTAAATTTGTAGTATATGGAGTTTACACCATAATTTAATTGCAAAGTATTAGATATGTAGTGCTTTAAATCATATTTCAGGTTAAAATTCCGGATACCGCTGTCAAAATCAAATTCCACAAAATTCAGAGTTAAACCATAATAATAATCAGAATAAATAGCGGAAAGATTGGAAAAAAGTTTGTCTGAAAAAAGGTGGTTCCATCTTAAGTTTAAAGTAGTATTTCCAAAGGTATTGCTGAAACTGTCTGAAATCTCAAACACATCCCGACCAAAATATCCCGAAAGATATAAATTGTTATTATCGTTTAGTTTGTAGCTAAGCTTGGTATTCAAATCATAAAAGTAAGCGATGTTCTCATTGTCAAAGAGCGGCAGGAAAAGATGTGCATAACTGCTGCGTCCCCCGATTAAAAAGGAACCTCTTTCCTTGACAATAGGTCCTTCCAGTAATGCCCTGCTGGAAACAAGACCAATGCCGCCCGTTCCTTTATATTCTTTATTGTTGCCATCTTTTTGATATATGTCCAAAACTGAGGAAATCCTTCCGCCGAAACGAGCGGGGATTCCTCCTTTATACAATTTTAAATCTTTGATCGCATCCGGATTAAACACAGAGAAGAACCCGAATAGATGGGAGGAGTTATAAAGAGTGGCTTCGTCCAGCAAAATCAGGTTCTGGTCTGCAGCACCACCTCTTACATTAAATCCGCTGGCGCCTTCACCGGCATTGGTAACACCGGGAAGCAATAAAATGGATTTGATAACATCTGTTTCCCCTAAAACCACCGGCATTCTTTTTATGGTGTTTATAGATAGAGCATTGACACTCATTTGGGGATTTCTAATATTCAACCTCTCGATATCCTGGGTGATAACGATTTCATCCAATTCTTCTGAAGATTCTTCCAAGCCTATGTTCCATTTTGTGTTTTCGGTAAGGCTTATTTGTTGTCTGCTATTTCTGAAACCTAAAGTGCTGAAAATAACTTCATAGTTACCTGCCGGAAGCGTAATGGAATAAAAACCGTATTCATTTGTAATGGCTCCGGTATTTAATTCAGGAATAATAACATTAACGCCAATAAGGGTTTCATTACTGGCTTTTTCAACTACAATACCGCTTAAGGTAAATCGTTGTTGTGCTGTTAAGGTACTGCAAATAAGGAGGATAACAGGAAGCAGAAATTTAGTAGTTAAATAAAATCGCAAAATTATTTTTGTTTTAAATATACTCCTTTACTATAAACAGATATGTTAAGAAAATCTTATAGTTATGGTATTTTACATTGCTGAATTACAGTTAATTACAGCGTTAAAAAATTTGTGGCACAACTATTGGAATTGCCCTTTTAAATTAATGAAGTATTCACCAAAAAGAAAGGGCAGATATTATGAAATCAAATTTACTATTTTCGATTCTTTTCGTTTTATTTTATGCTGAGGGCTTTAGTAGACATGGAAAGTCAAATTTGCAAGTAGAATTTCAAAGAGGGGATTTTAACTCTTACATTTTACAAATAGGAAACCAATCGTTTCGCGCCGACAGAACATTGTGGATAGAAAATTTAGCTGCAGGATTTCAACCCGTGGAAGTATATCTCTTACAAGGCAGAAACCGTAAACTAGTCTATTCCGGGGGTTTGAACCTGGCCCCTAAAGCAACTACTATAGCTAATTTTAGAAGAGGATCCTTGGTTGTTACTTCTGTTATTCCCCAACTTCCTGAAGTAATTGTGGATATTCCTTATAGCTATGTTTCCATGAATGCACATCAATTTAATCAATTTAAATTTTCCCTTAACGAGGAATGGTTTGATTCTAGCAGAATGGACATTTTAAAAATGACATTAAGATTTAACTTCTTTAATTCTTATCAAATAAAAGAACTCATGCATTTACTTTCGTTTGAGTCCAGTAAACTGCAATTCGCAAAGCTTGCTTTTGAAAAAGTAGTGGATCCTGAAAATTATTATATGGTTATTCAAGGCTTGACCTTTTCAAACAGTAAAAGAGAATTAATGCAACATATAAATCACCAATTGGTGTATTAAAAATCCAAATTTTTGCTTAGCCGAAAAAGCTGTCTTGATCTATCAAGGCAGCTTTTTATTTTAAAGGAATCTGCTTTATGCTATGGATTTTAAAATAGCATTGAAGGTATGGCTGGGGCGCATTGCTTGCGAAGTTAGCTGATGATCAGGCCTATAATAGCCGTTTATATCCACAGGATTCCCCTGTATTCCATTAAGATCGTTAACTATATCTGTTTCCTTTTCATTGAGTTGTTTTGCAATGCTTGCAAACATATCTTTCATGGTTTGGTCTTTGTCTTGCTTTGCCAGTGCATCTGCCCAATACATCGCAAGATAAAAATGACTGCCACGGTTATCCAGTTCGCCTGCTTTACGCGAGGGGGATTTGTCAAATTCCAGATAATTTTCCACAGCTTCATCCAGTGTTTCAGAAAGTACAAGTGCTTTAGGGTTGTTATTTGTAAGGCCTAAATGCTCCAAAGAAACTGCCAGGGCTAAAAATTCCCCTAAAGAATCCCATCGCAAATGATTTTCTTTTAAGAATTGTTGCACGTGTTTGGGTGCCGACCCACCGGCTCCTGTTTCAAAAAGGCCGCCACCACTCATCAATGGAACAATAGAAAGCATTTTTGCACTGGTCCCCACTTCCAGT
>JBGTDF010000363.1:0-3353 GCA_041748455.1 Planktosalinus sp. | reverse complement strand
AAAAACACAAACCGTTTGCCTGTCCTTTTCCGTGATAGGGGTCCTGCCCCAGGATCACTACTTTTACCTTGTCAAAAGGGGTATGGTCAAAAGCAGAAAAAATCAATTCCTGCGGTGGATAGCAGGTATTTCTTTTGTAATCTTCCTTCACGAGTTGCGTGAGGTTTTTAAAATAGTCCTTCTCCAATTCCGGGGCAAGTTTCTCCCGCCAACTTTCTTCCAGTTTTTCGTGCATTATGCGTACTTTTGTAGTAAAAATAAGCAGAAAATCTTTAATGATTAAGATAACCGAAAAGTCCCTTCAAGATTTAGAATTCCATACGGTAAGAAAACATCTTGCCACGTTGTGCATCACCGAAACCGCCGCGGAAAGGGTTCTGGAGATCGTACCTTTTTCTACTTTCGCAGAAGCGAAAACTGCTTTGCTCGAAGTAAAAGAATATCAGGCCTCCCTGGACGGGGACAATCGCATTCCCAATCACGGCTTTGATGCCATTTTCAGGGAGTTAAAGTTGTTTCAGGTTGAGAACAGTATGCTTGAAATTTCCTCTTTCCGGAAAATATTGGGCATTACCGAAACCACCCAGACCCTGTTAAGTTTCTTTTCCAAATTCAAGGAATTTTATGTTTCGTTGTATGCTAAATCTTCTGAAGTAACATTTACGCCCCAAATTGGTAATGAAATCAAAAGTATTATTGATAAATATGGGGAAATTAAAGATGATGCCACCAATGATTTAGCAGTTATTAGACGTGCTTTGTTAGGGATGAAGGGGAAAATTAATTCTTCTTTCATGAGTGCGCTTACGCAATACAACAACCTGGATTATCTGGACGAGATCAGGGAATCGTTTATGGATAACCGAAGGGTACTCGCAGTTAAGGCCATGCACCGCAAAAAAGTGAAAGGCGCCCTGATGGGAACTTCCAAGACCGGAAGCATTGTTTTTATTGAGCCGGAAGCAACTTTGAACTATTCCCGCGAACTCAATAATCTGCTGTTTGAAGAAAATGAAGAGATTACCAAAATTTTAAAAGCGCTGACCAATTTCATGCGGCCTTATAAGGAAATCCTCACCACCTATCAGGAATTTTTGGTAGCGATAGATGTCATTGCCGCTAAAGCAAAATATGCCAATCAGATTAAAGGGGTTTTACCAATTCTTACCAAAGAAAGAAATCTGCATTTAATAGATGCATACCATCCTATTTTGTATCTCAACAATCTGAGGAACAAAGAAAAAACCTATCCGCAAACTATAGAACTGGTGCCGGAGAAACGCATCATAGTAATTTCAGGACCCAATGCCGGCGGTAAAAGTATTACCTTAAAAACCGTGGGATTGCTGCAATTAATGCTGCAAAGCGGTATGCTCATCCCTGTAAAACCGCAAAGCGAGGTTTGTTTTTTTGATCGCATACTCACCGATATCGGAGATAACCAATCGATTGAAAATCATTTGAGCACCTACAGTTATCGCTTAAAAATGATGAATTATTTTCTCAAAAAATGCAATGCCAAGACCCTGTTTTTAATAGATGAATTCGGGACAGGTAGCGATCCGGAACTCGGTGGTGCTTTGGCCGAAACCTTTTTGGAGGTATTCTATGAACGGGAGGCGTTTGGGATCATCACCACGCATTACACCAATTTAAAAATGCTGGCCAATGAACTGCCGCATGCCATCAATGCCAACATGCTTTTCGACCAGAGAACTCTGGAACCTTTATATAAACTCTATTTAGGGGAAGCAGGGAGTTCGTTCACTTTTGAGGTAGCCCAGAAGAATGGCATACCATACAGTTTGATAAACCGCTCCAAAAAGAAGATTGAACGCAGTAAACTGCGCTTTGACAAAAGCATAGCCGATTTGCAAAAGGAACGCTCCAAGCTTCAAAAAACGTCTGAATCGCTTAAGACCGAAGAACAGAAAGCCCGTGTGGAAAGCAAACAACTGGAAGATATCAATGCCAAAATCCAGCAGAAACTGGAAAGCTATCAGGAATTGTATGACAGTAACCAACGATTAATTCATTTAGGCAGAAAAATTGATGCACTGGCAGATACCTATTTAAACACCAAAAGAAAAAAAGCATTGGTAGATGAATTCATGAAGATTGTTACTGTGGAAAATTCCAAGAAAAAACCACAAGCAGTGAAGGTCAAAAAGGCTATAAAAGCCAAAGAGATTAGTGTGGAGAAAGAAGTGGAAGAAAAAGTAGCGGTAATACGGGAAACCAAAAAAGCCGAGAAAGCCACAAAAAAGAAAGAAGCAGAAGACCAGCCGAAAGTTGTATTGAAAATCGGCGACAAAGTACGTATGATCAATGGCAAGGCGACGGGCACTATCGACTCCCTGGAAAAGAACAAAGCCATTGTGAATTATGGTATCTTTACTACGAATGTGAAGGTCGACCAATTGGAATTTGTAGAGCGGAAGAAAACAAAATAGCGATGAAAAGCGACAAAAAAATAATCCTTTTTGACGGGGTTTGCAATCTTTGCAACAGCTCTGTGGTGTTTATAATTAAAAGGGACAAAAAAGATATTTTTCGTTTTGCAGCCATTCAATCGGAAGAAGGGGAAAAACTAATCCAAAAACATCACATAGACACCTCAAAAACAGATTCCATAATTTTGGTGGAAGGAGATACCTATTCCGTTAAATCCACAGCCGCATTAAAGATTGCCAGAAATTTAAAAGCAGGCTATCCTCTGCTATACGGTTTTATGATCTTACCGGCTTTTTTCAGAAACTGGGTCTACGATATTATTGCCAAAAATCGCTACAGATGGTTTGGCAAAAAAGACAGTTGTATGATCCCTACCCCGGAGCTGCGTTCTAAGTTTTTGGATTAGCCTTAGTTAGTCACATTTCCACGTACAACTAAATCGTTTATACCCACTCCCACTTGATTGATATACCAAGTACCTGTAGAGCTAGGATTACCACCAACGTCTAAAGCCTCCCAACTAACAATTCTAAAAATAACTGTTGTTGCGGAAGTTAAATTCTGCAAAGCGGGAATGCCACTTAGATCAATCGGTGATTGTGGGTTACCCACTGCTGTAGTAGTTCCTCCCCAGACGATTGGAGTACCAATGTCTATAAAATTAACACCATCAATACTATATTGCCAAATACCTGTGGTAGGTCCAGCTGCGGAACGTCTGATATTGTAGGTGTCAATACCGGTAATAGATACATTTACGCCAAAAGAAGGGGTTATTGTAAAAGTTGCAAAATTTTCGGCATCTATGGCGCTGGCTTGTTCCGGAATAGTTAAATCAAATCCATTTCCTCCCCAGGCATTCCCTGCCGCAGTACCTGTTGTTGTAATTCCTGCTCCCC
>JBGTDF010000362.1:0-2368 GCA_041748455.1 Planktosalinus sp. | reverse complement strand
AAAGTAAAAAAGAAAATAAAGAATAACGCTAATTACCAAGATCATTAATGCGCCGAAAATCAGATAAAGTTTTCTCTCTGTTTTACGGTTATTTTCTTTTAAATTTTCCTGAAACCGCTTAAACTTTTCAGGGTTCATTTTTTTGGTGTCTACAAATATGCTGTAGGCATTGTTATTTTCAATAATTTCTTTTTCAAAAATGGTCTTTCTATTTCTCTTATTGTTTTTAAGAGAGGTCATAAATGGTTGAAAATTGCTTAAAAAAGACATATAGTAGTTTTATTTGTTTTTACTCTTTTGAAACATGTTTTAAAACAAGAAAATTCTGCGGATTTATACCTAGGTTCTTTACGTTTTTCCTTGTAAACCGAACGACCTCATCATAATATAAAGGAACGATGGGTGCTTCACTTATTATTAAAGAATCCATTTGCTTGTAAAGTGCTTTTCTTTCGCCGGTATCTTCTATGGACAGGGATTTTTCATACCATATATCATACTGCTCATTTTTAAAATGTGTATAATTTGGACCATTAGGGGTGAAATTTTTGCTGTAAAAAAGGGATAAGTAATTTTCAGCATCGGGATAATCTGCTATCCAGCTTGCGCGAAAAGAATCCATCGCACCGGAAGACCTTTTTTGCCTTAAAGTCGAGGCAGGCATCACATCTATGCGAATGCGCAGCCCTAATTTTTCCATTTCCCTTTGAATATATTCATACATATCCTGATAGTTGCTATCTGTTCCAATGGAAATTTCAATATTCGTTTTTCCGGTTTCGCTTTTGTATTGATCGATGAGTTGTCTCGCTTTTTCGGGCTGGTAGTCATAGCCTTCCATAAAATCAAAACCCGGTAATCCCATTGGTATAAACCCATGAGTTGCCGGTATGCCGATGCCATTCCGCAAATACGTAATCATTTTTTGACGGTCAAATCCATAATTAATGGCTTTTCGCAACAGCGGGGAAACCACCTTATCCTCCTCTGTACCCAGAAAGAATGCCAGATATTCCGTGTTCAAATAGGGTCCTTTAATCATAGTAACTTCGTCGTTGTATTTTTCCCGAAGAACCCCGCGACTATCCAGAAGTTCGTCTTTATAGGAAGCATCCAAACCTGAAATAAAATCCAATTTTCCCTGTGCAAATTGCAGAAACTCACTTTGCTTTTCCGGAAGAAAACTAATCGAGACAGCTTCCAAATAAGGCAACTGTTTCCCTTGCGCATCTGTTTCAAAATATAATTCGTTTTTTCGCAGAACTAATTTTATGTTCTCTTCCCAAAGTTTAAATTTAAAAGGCCCTGTACCGATAGGGTTTGAACGGAATGCGTTTCCGTAATGAGATACGATTTCTTCAGGTACAACCGAACAATACCGCATAGCCAGTAATCCCAAAAATGCAGGAAATGGCTGCTTTAACTGTATCTCAAATACAGTATCATTTACCGCATAAAAATCATTTACATTTTGAAGAACCCAACCTCCGGGGGAAGCAATTTTTGGGTCTTTGAGACGATTTAAGCTATAGACAAAATCTTGTGCCACTACATTTCTGGTGCTGTCTCTTCCGAAAATGGCGTGTTTGTGGTAAAAAACATCTTCCCGTAAATAAAAAGTATAGGTCTGGGTACTGTCATTAAATTCCCAGCTTTTAGCGATATCGGGTTGAATAATTAAACTATCATCCAGTTGCACCAATCCGTTGAATAATTGATTGGTGGGCCAAATATTTGCCGGATTTCTGGCAAAAGCAGGATCCAGGGAAGAAATATTGGAATGCTCATTATATCGGAAAACCTGATTTTTACGCTCTGCATTTTTAGAATCCCCACACCCAAAAAAAAGAGGAACAAGAATAAATACCCAAAGGTATAGGGATGTATGGTGTTTCTTCATGAAGTATCCTTGTTGTATAGGTGGAGCCAATGGCATTTTTAAATTCAGCGGCTAAATTTTCTCAAATCTAACATCTCAAATCTACTATCTAATAAATTCGTACTTTTGCACATTCGCATTTTCAAAAGTACAAGAATGAATCCTAGAAAAAAAGTCGCTTTCTACACTTTAGGCTGTAAATTAAATTTTTCGGAAACTTCTACTATTGCCAGAAGCTTTACGGAAGAGGGATTTGATCGTGTGGACTTTGCCGAAGTTGCTGATATCTATGTGATTAATACCTGCTCTGTTACCGAAAACGCAGATAAACGTTTTAAAAGTATCGTCAAACAGGCTCAGAAAGCAAATCCAAAAGCTTTTGTTGCCGCCGTGGGATGTTATGCACAACTAAAACCGGAAGAATTAGCCGATGTAGATGGCGTGGATCTCGTTTTAGGCGCAACTGAAAAATTCAAAATCACCGACTAT
>JBGTDF010000361.1:0-7914 GCA_041748455.1 Planktosalinus sp. | reverse complement strand
TCGCCGGTTTGGAACCTGTGGCTATGATTATATTTTTTGCTTCGATGGTTTCGGTTTTACCGTCGCTCTTTTTGATATTGGTTTGTAAGTGGTCGTTTACTTCCACCATACCCTTTTCGGTGATTTTCACACCCGCTTTGTCTGCAGCAAGTCCGTCAGTATATGGACGGCGACCCACAGATACCAAACAGTAGTCCCCTGTATAGGTAACCTCTTTATCGTTTTTGTCTTTGGCAGTAACGGTGACTTCTTTTCCTTTTACCGAAACCCCATTTACTTTGTGCGACACATAAAACTTAATCCCTTGCTTTTTAAGCACTTTGGTAAGTTCTTTGCTCTGTGCGCCATCCATCGTTGGGATAATGCGGTCCATATATTCCACTACGGAAACCTCAGCTCCCAAGCGTTTGTATACCTGACCAAGTTCCAGACCAATCACCCCGCCGCCGATAACGATAAGGTGTTTTGGCACTTCTTTCAGGGTAAGGGCTTCTGTGGAGGTAATGATGCGTTTCTTGTCAATTTTTATAAACGGAAGTGTCGCCGGTTTGGAACCTGTGGCTATGATTATATTTTTTGCTTCGATGGTTTCGGTTTTACCGTCGCTCTTTTTGATATTTACGTGTGTGGCATCTTTAAACGAGCCTAAACCTTCATAAACCGTAACTTTATTTTTGTCCATTAAAAACTGAATACCTTTAGTGGTCTGTTCTACAACGTCTTGTTTACGCGTAATCATTTTTTTAAAATTCAGCTTGATGTCACCGGGAATTTCGATTCCGTGCTCTGCAAAATGATGCAAGGCATCTTCATAATGGTGGGAAGAATCCAGTAGTGCCTTGGAAGGAATACAACCCACATTAAGACAAGTACCCCCAAGAACGGAGTATTTCTCAATAAGTGCGGTTTTTAATCCTAATTGTGCACAGCGAATGGCTGCAACATATCCTCCTGGTCCGGAACCTATAATAGCGACGTCATATGTATTCATGAATGGTAGTTTTGATTACGGGTGCAAAAGTACAAATTCCTGAACAGATTTGGGAATTTAGGGGAAAGAAAAATAGTAGGTTTATATGAAAAAAGGACAAGGATTATAAATCTTATGTTCCTCAAAATAGCAAGCGCCAAAAAGAGAACTTTAGACCTTCAAAACCGTCTCCCATTTTACCTCATTAATACTGAAGGAACTCTGTGTACTGCCTATGTGTTGCAAGGTGGTAAGTTTAGTGACCATAAACTCGCGGAAGGAGGGCATATCTTTCACGAGGATTTTGAGCAAATAATCATATTCGCCGCTAATGTGGTAGCATTCCATCACTTCGTCAAGCGCCATGACTTCTTTTTCAAATTTGGTGAGGTATTCTTTAGTGTGTTGTATGAGTTTGATCTGGCAGAACACTACGAAATCTTTTTGCACCTTTTCTTTATTGATGATGGCAACATACCTTTCGATAATACCGGCTTTCTCCAGTTTTTTGATGCGCTCATATATGGCGGTTACCGAAAGGTGCAAATGCAGGGACAGTTCTTTATTGGTTTGCTTGCTGTTTTGCTGCAACAAACGAAGGAGATTTTTATCAATGGCATCTAATTGCATAAGGTTGTTTTTTCGGTGGAAACGGATTTATTTCACAAAAAAACAAAATAAAAACTACATGAACCTAATTTTATAGTTTAAAAATCCATATATGACCTATATCATTGACAATGAAACTAAGAATGGGTAAGTTTGAAGCAGTATTAACTATAACGGTGACCTTTTTCCGGAAAACCTTTCGGAAAATAAGTTCCCCAAATTTAAATCTACAAACCCATGACATTCAAACCCGCAAACAACATTCAGGATTTACAATATTTCGGCGAATTTGGAGGTGTAAACCCTTCCATTTCCGATTCTTCCACCTATACTTTTCTTTCAGCCAAAACGATGTTTGACACGTTTGAAGGCAATGCAGACGGCTGTTATTTATATTCCCGCCACTCTACCCCTTCCAATTTATATCTGGGCCAAGCCCTCGCAGCTATGGAAGGAACGGAAGCTGCCAATGTTTCCGCCACCGGAATGGGCGCCATCACCCCGGTAATTATGCAACTATGTGGTGCCGGTGACCATATTGTTTCCAGCAGGACTATTTATGGGGGCACCTATGCTTTTTTAAAGAATTTTGCCCCGCGTTTCCAGGTGATGACCAGCTTTGTTAACATTACCAAACTGGACGAGGTAGAAGCCGCCATTACCCCGGACACTAAAATACTGTATTGTGAGACTGTGAGCAATCCGCTTCTCGAAATTGCGGATATTGCGGGGCTATCCAAAATCGCAAAACGACATGGTTTACAACTGGTAGTGGACAATACCTTCTCCCCGCTTTCGGTTTCGCCGGCTATTTTAGGGGCAGATATAGTTATTCACAGTTTGACAAAATTCATCAACGGCAGCAGTGACACTATGGGTGGCGTTGTTTGTGGCTCACAGGAGTTAATTGATGCGTTGCGCAGTGTAAATGATGGAGCCTGTATGCTCTTAGGGGCTTCCATGGACAGCCTTCGCGCGGCATCGATACTGAAAAATATGCGCACGCTGCATATTAGAATGAAACAACACAGTTATAATGCGATGTACCTTGCAAAGCGGTTTGAAAAGGACGGCTTAAAAATTGTCTATCCCGGTTTACCTTCCCATTCAGGCCACGAGTTGTTAACTTCCATGATGCACAAAGAATACGGCTATGGTGGAATGCTTACTATGGATGTCGGAAATCTTGCAAAAGCAAATGAATTGATGGAGTTAATGCAAAAAGAAAACATTGGGTATTTAGCCGTGAGTCTAGGATTTTACAAGACATTGTTCAGTGCCCCCGGCAGCTCCACTTCTTCAGAAATACCTGAAGAAGAACAAGCAGCTATGGGATTAAGCGATGGACTGATACGCTTTTCGATTGGCCTGGATAACGATATTGAGCGCACCTATCAGGAGATGAAGAAATGTATGGTTAAGGTAGGAGTTTTATAGTATCCCCTTACTCTTTAAAATTTAAAAAAGTCACTTGAAATTAATTTTAAGTGACTTTTTTATTGGATGGTTTCTTCGGAATTACTTATTTTTAATTTTAGTTTATAAAAAAAAGAGGTTATTCCACACATTTGCAAAAGTGAGGACAAAATTGTAACATTACATTTCCAAAAAACCAACCACCATGAAATATAAAAGCAAAGTAGACGTACATAGTAATGTACATTCCAACAGGGAATTAAGTATTTGGGAAGCTTTATTACCTGTAATTGCCCTAGTCGGGATGTTGTTTTACAATGTTTTTTATGCTTTTGGGGATGATGCGCTAAGCGGAAGCAATCAGTTTATACTATTGCTTGGCGGTGCCATTGCGGCAATAGTGGGCTATCGCAACAAGGTGAGTATTGACCGCATGTTTGAAACAGTTGCCGAAAATCTCAAATCGACGACCACTGCAATCCTAATTCTCTTAATGGTTGGTGCGCTTGCCGGCACCTGGATGGTGAGCGGTATTATTCCCACCATGATTTATTATGGTATGCAAATTCTAAACCCAACCATATTTTTAGCTTCATGTGTTATTATTTGCTGTGTTATTTCCATCGCCACCGGAAGCAGTTGGACCACTTCTGCAACCGTGGGTATTGCATTGATTGGGATTGCAGGTGCATTGGATATTTCACTTGGAATGACTGCCGGTGCCATTCTATCTGGCGCCTATTTTGGGGATAAATTATCCCCTTTGAGCGATACCACTAACCTTGCCCCGGCCATGGCCGGGACCGATTTATTTACACATATTCGCTATATGACGCTAACCACGGTGCCAACAATAGTGATCACCATACTGGTTTTTATTGTTATAGGGCTTAATATAAGTACGCAAGGTTCCATAGATACCGAAGGTATTTTAGCTTCTATCGATGCCACATTTAATATCAATCCTATTCTCTTTATAGTTCCGCTTTTGGTTATTGTTTTAATCATTAAAAAGACATCGCCTTTAGTAGCCTTATTGCTTGGGACTTTGCTGGCGGGTCTTGCTGCGCTAATCTTTCAACCGGATATTCTTGCGGTTATCGGTGGTTCAGAAACCCTGACTTTTGAAAGCGGCTACAAAGGTATTATGAATGCTATTACAGTAGATACGGCTGTTGCCACAGACAATGAAACACTAGCCGATCTTTTTTCAGCAGGAGGTATGAGTGGCATGTTGGGAACAATCTGGCTTATTATCTGTGCGATGGTTTTTGGTGGGATTATGGATGCCATTGGTGCCCTTACAGTTATCACGAGATCCTTGCTTAGATTATTTCATACTACTTTCGGGCTTTTTGCAAGCACGGTGGCAAGTTGTCTGGCACTAAACCTTACTGCTTCTGACCAATATCTGGCTATTGTTGTTCCCGGAAAAATGTTTGCCAAAGCCTATAAAGATAAAGGTCTTGCCCCTGAAAATTTAAGTAGGACACTGGAAGATTCAGGAACGGTTACCTCAGTGCTCGTGCCTTGGAATACCTGTGGTGCATACCATAGTGGCGTATTAGGTGTCTCTACTATGGATTATTTTGTATATGCTATTTTCAACTGGTTGAGTCCGTTTACTACCTTGTTCTTTGCTGCAGTAGGGATAAAAATCAAAATGTTGCCTGACCCAAATAAAGAATAAAATATACTTAGGAACCGGTAGTGGTTTTAATAGGATTTTAGGATAGTTGTAGTAAGTATTTAGTACTTTTATTGCCTATAAAAAAAAATAAACTATGGCATCTATAACCCTTGGCGGAACACCTACAAAAACAAACGGCGAGTTACCAAAACCCGGACAACAGGCACCTGAATTTAACCTGACCAAATCAGATTTATCCAATGTTACACTGGAAAGTTACAAAGGAAGCAAAGTAGTATTAAATATATTCCCGAGTGTGGACACGGGTATTTGTGCAACTTCAGTAAGAAAATTCAATGAAGAAGCTTCCAAGCTCGGCAATACAAATATACTTTGCATCTCCAGGGATTTGCCCTTTGCACAAGCACGCTTTTGCGGTGCAGAAGGATTGACCAATGTAGAATGCCTTTCTGATTTTAAAGATGGCGCTTTCGGAAAAAAATATGGCGTGCATATTGAAAATGGCGCATTTTCAGGATTAAATGCACGTGCAGTTGTGGTTATTGATGAAAACGGAAAAATAGTGTACAACGAACTCGTTCCTGAAATTGATAATGAACCGGATTATACCGCAGCTATAAATAGTTTGTAAATGTGGGATTCTTATGCGGGCAGGCGCATACTTGCATTTAAATATGCGATAAGAGGGGCGCTGATGCTTCTTAAAAACGAGGCAAGCATTCAGGTGCAGGTATGCATTGCAATACTGGTTACCGTTGCCGGTTTTTATTTTGACATTTCAAAAACCGAATGGATGCTGCAGTTTTTTGCCATAGGCCTCGTGATCTCCATTGAAGGGTTGAACACTGCCATAGAAGAAATCGCCAATTTTGTCCATCCTGATTTTCACAACAAAATAGGATATATAAAAGATGTTGCTGCAGGTGCGGTATTTTTTGCTGCTATTACTGCTCTGGCCATTGCAGGGTTTATTTATCTACCATACATCACTGCCCTCTTTTAAGCAATCCTTAAAGTACCTATTTTGTAAGTTTAAAAACCTTTAGTAATAGAGCATATCAGCATGCTATTTTTACACACTTTTTTGTATCTTTTTACCGTTAACAATTTGTACTTTTGTCCCTTTACAACCTAAATCTATGGCGGAGAAGAAAACCAAGCAAACCAATACCAAAAAGTTTAAAATACGCAAACCTCAACTAAGCAAACAACAACAAGTTGTATTTGGTATTTTTTTGGCTCTTTTAGGATTGGCATTAACCATTGCTTTTATTTCCCATTTATTCCATTGGCAGGCAGACCAAAGTACCCTTACTGAATTTGCAGACCGTCAGGAACAGGCACAAAACCTGTTGAATAAATTTGGGGCAGCCATCAGTGACTTTTTTATCTATCAGGGTTTTGGTGTCGCCGCATTTATACTGAGCACTTTAATCACCATAACAGGAATCTATTTATTTTTTGGCTTTGCGCGAAAACCGTTAAAAATATTTTGGTTTTGGGGCATACTGGTAATGCTATGGATTTCTGTGTTCTTTGGCTTTTTCCCTACAGCAGGTTTCCATTTGGCAGGAGTTGTAGGCTATGAAATAAACAGCTATCTTCAGGACTATCTGGGGTTAATAGGCACTGCATTTTTAATGGGGTTTTTGTTTATTACATACCTCGTGGTTCGTTTACAGGTCACGCCTGATAAAGTAATCGCTTATTTCAAGAATAAACGCAATGAAATAAAAGAAGAGTTTGCTTCCGCGAAAGCATCGAAGGCAGAAGAAAAGATAGAGGAAGATATCCCGGAACCTTTTATCAAAGTAAGTATTCCGAAAAAGGAGGAAACTACCACTGCCCCACTTGAAATCAAGCGAGAACCCATCATTATAAAATCTGAAAATGAAGATGATGTTTCTTTAGAAGTCGAGCAGGTGGCAGATGAAGAGGAAGTGGATGTTTTGAGCAACAGGCTGGTAAAAGATTTTGGTGAGTTTGACCCGAAGCTGGAACTGGGCAATTATAAATTCCCAACTTTAGACCTCTTAAAAGAATACAATGCCGGTGGTGGCATTACCATCGATCAGGAAGAGCTGGAAGGAAATAAAAACACCATTGTTGAAACCCTCAGAAATTATAAAATAGAGATCGACCAGATCAAGGCTACTGTTGGTCCTACAGTAACACTTTACGAAATAATCCCCGAGGCTGGTATCCGAATTTCCAAAATAAAAAATCTGGAAGACGATATTGCTTTATCCCTATCGGCTTTGGGAATTCGTATTATTGCCCCTATTCCGGGGAAAGGGACCATAGGTATCGAAGTGCCAAACAAAAACCCTAAAATGGTGTCCATGCGCTCTGTGATTGCCTCCCCAAAATTCCAGAATGCTGAAATGGAATTGCCGCTTGCATTGGGGAAAACCATTTCCAACGAAACCTTTGTGGTGGATTTAGCCAAAATGCCCCACTTATTGATGGCAGGAGCAACAGGACAAGGTAAATCCGTAGGATTGAATGCCATACTTACTTCCCTTCTTTACAAGAAACACCCGGCGGAAGTAAAGTTTGTGTTGGTGGACCCGAAAAAAGTAGAACTTACCTTATTCAATAAAATAGAAAGGCATTATCTGGCAAAATTGCCCGATAGTGAAGATGCTATTATAACCGACAACAGCAAAGTAATCAATACGTTAAATTCCCTTTGTATTGAAATGGACAATCGGTATGATTTGCTCAAAGATGCCATGGTGCGCAATATCGCTGAATACAATGTAAAGTTTAAAGCACGAAAACTAAACCCAAACAACGGTCATAAATTTTTACCCTATATAGTTTTGGTGGTCGACGAATTTGCAGATTTGATCATGACCGCCGGAAAAGAGGTGGAAACCCCTATTGCGCGTCTTGCCCAATTGGCACGTGCCATAGGTATCCATTTGATTATTGCGACCCAAAGGCCTTCTGTAAATGTAATTACGGGAATTATAAAAGCAAACTTCCCTGCGAGGATTGCGTTCCGGGTGACTTCCAAAATAGATTCAAGAACGATTCTGGACAGTTCCGGTGCAGACCAGTTGATAGGCCGCGGGGATATGTTGTTCACGCAAGTCAACGATCTTACCAGGTTACAATGTGCTTTTGTTGATACTCCCGAAGTAGAACGAATTACCGATTATATTGGTTCACAAAAAGCGTATCCTAATGCTTATTTGCTTCCGGAGTATGTTGGAGAAGAAAATGGCACAGTGCTTGATATTGATATCTCCGAACGCGATTC
>JBGTDF010000360.1:0-4548 GCA_041748455.1 Planktosalinus sp. | reverse complement strand
AATTGTCCAGACACTACTTTTATTTGCGTTAGACCCAATTGCTGAAGAGACTTCAGATTCTAGATCTTACGGCTTCCGGGCCTATCGTAGTGTTAACGATAATGCCGTGACTGATCCTTGATGCCGATATTGAAGACTTTTTTGATTCGGTCGGTCATGATTGGCTGATGAATAACATTCCTATGAACAAAAAAATTCTTTAAGAATTCTTAACTACAGATTTCGTAGATGGTGATGTATTTCGCAAAACGGAACTTGGATTTCCACAAGGGAGCCCTATATCTCCTGAATTAGCGAACATGGCATTAAACGGTTTACAGGATTACATCAGGAGTGAATTTCTTTTCATTAGACACGCTGACGATTTCCTTATTTTAGGCAAATCGGAAGAAGATCTCAGAGCAACCGCCATGCCTTTATCTCAAGAATTTTTTAAAACTTGAGGCCTACGACTAAACTTTAACAAGACGAAGATTAGGGAAATCTCCGATGGTTTTGACTTTCTAGGTTATCACTTTCGGGAATACCCAGATAAGACTCGAATTAAAGGTAGGAAAAAAAGGTATATTTCTAGTAAAACCTGCCGCGAAAAATATTCGCAAATTAAAGCGGGATATCGCTAAAATGGCTCGTAAACACCGGAAAAACCAATACCCACGTTTATACAACAGCTCAATATGAACTTAATAGGTTGGGGCGAGCATTATCGCACCGCTACTTTGCAAGAAGTCTTTTCTTCTATCAGCTACCGTATTTGGAAAGCGTGTTATGCAATGCTCCGAAAGAAACATCGTAGGAGAAATGCTTCATGGATCTTTAATAAGTACTTTACTAAGAAAGATGGCAATAAATGGATACTCTGCAGCAAGCATAGAAAAACGGGTGATACGGAGATAACTTTGTTTCAAATTGCTTATGTCGAAATTAAAAGACATTCTCTATGCCGACACTTAAATCCATACGATCCTGAAAATTATGCTTATTTTAAAAAACGTAGAGCTTCAGGTTCACGACAAAGTCTGCTTTTAGGAAAGGTTCGTACCTCATTACTCAGAAAACAAAGAAAGAATTGCCCTGTCTGTAAAATAGCGCTATTCAATGAAGAAGATTTAAAGGTTCGTCATGTAAAACCGAGGAAGCTTGGTGGGACTGATAAGCCATCTAATTTAAGACTCTTCCACAAAGAATGCCACAAACAGGTAACTACTTCTAAGGACGAAAATCTTTTGGCGATATGAAGAAGTAAAAGTATTATCAGGGATTGATTTTACAATAACCTATCTCATATTGGATGGCTCAAGCCGTATGCGGTGAAAGTCGCACGTACGGTTTAAAGCGGGGGAAAGCCTGAGAGGGCCTACCTATCGCAATCACAGGTTTCTGCTAATTCGTAAGAAGATGTATTGAAACTGACGCCTGCCCAGTGCTGCAAGATTAAAGGAAAAAGTCTTTTGGCTTTAACCCTAACTCCCAGTAAACGGCGGCTGTAACTCTGACGGTGTGCGGCTAAGAAAGTCACACTTACATATGGATAGATAGCAATTATTCCATGGCCTAGACATCTTACCTAACCCGTGAAAAAGCGGGAGGGGAAGTTAGCATGATTTCAGGCTAGATCTTTATATTAACGACTTTGACAACACGATCTATGAGTTCTCGGAGCGTATAAAGCGCTTTGTCTAAGAGAGGGTGACCCGACTGTCATCATCCTCGATGCTATCCTTGGACATGATTTTCTGGTAAAGAAAATAATGAAGTTACCCGGATATAAAGCCCTGTATTTAATTATAGGTGATTCGTTTAGTGATAACGAAAGAAATGTAAGTGATGGAACTTAGCGAAGGGCCCAATGGTAGCTACGTTGTTATATTGCACTGTGCTTTATAATAATTAGTACCGAGACTAAGTTAATTGGTCAATTAAGAAAGGCCTGCAGAGGTTGGGTATTAGCTGTGAACTAATATAGGACTCAGTTAGAAAGAATACACTTTCATGAATCCGTAAATAATTAAGTGATTTACAGTGAAATCAACTAGACTATAGTAAAATCGGAGAATACGTTAGCGTTGAATCCTATGTTTTTTAATGACTGTTATGAATTCAAGAAAAACTGAAAACAATTTGGAAAGTATAACTTATAAAAATCTGATCTCCATTGAAAATCTTGAAAAAGGTCTAGCTCGCACAAAAAGTGGAGTTTCCCCTGGGATAGATGGAGTTGTAAAAAAACAAATATCCGAAAAAAGGCTAATAAAACTACATAAAGAGTTGGCCTCACAGTCTTATAAGCCTAAACCTAGTAAACGAGTGGGTATCCCTAAACCTGGTGGAGGTACTCGATATTTGGGAGTTTCTTCTCAGATAGATAAAGTCGTTCAAGGTGCTTTGTTACTCAAGCTCGAACCTATATTTGAAAAAGTTTTTCTAGATGTTTCATATGGCTTCCGCTCAGGTATAGGTTGTCATAATGCTCTGAAAGAAATCAAATATGGGTGGAAAGGAGTTACATGGCTTATCAACATCGATATTGAAAAATGTTTCGACAAGATAAACCATGAAATTCTATTAGACTTATTAAGTAAATACTGTGATCAACCCACTAAAGAACTAATTCAAAAACTATTAAAAGTAGGCTATGTGGATTTACACAACTTGGCTAACCGAAGTAAATATAATGTTGAAGGTACCCCCCAAGGCAGTCTGATTTCTCCAATTTTGTGTAATATCTTCTTGCATGAGTTGGATGTTTATATAGTCAATGAGCTTTTGCCTGCTTATAACAAAGGGAAAGCTCGGAAGAAAAATCCGGACTATTCTAAAAGGTATACGCTTACTGATTTTGACAAAAAGATCTTAGATCAATATCCTCTATTGGATAAAGCCCTAAAAAGGGTGAAGCATAATGAATATGTAACCGGCAAGAAATTTGAAGCAATGGACGCTTTTGACGACGGATTTCGTCGATTGCACTATGTTCGTTATGCGGATGACTTCCTAATTGGTTTTACAGGCCCTCGCAAAGAGGCCCTGGAAATTCAAGAGTCTATAATTAAAAAGCTGTCAACCCTTGAATTGACTGTAAATCAAGAAAAATCCAAAATCTTTCACAGCAATGACCGAGGTATTTTATATCTTGGCGTTTATGTACGATACTTTAGTGCTAATATTGTGAGATGGCGGAAAGATGGAAATAATACCGATCGTGTTTCGGCCCAAGTTCCTCATCGCCAAGCCCAGGCGGTTAACACTGTCCATTTCCGTGCTCCTATAGATGGAATGCTTAAACGGCTTGTAGATAAGGGTCTAGCAAAATACAGAAAAGACGGTACAGTTCGTGGGACTGCGTATATCAAGTATAGTATGTTAGAAGATGAAATGATTGTTGATCGATACTCTGCTATTATTAGAGGGTTATCAAATTATTACTCTTGTATTAATAGGCGTTCAGATCTTTGGAAAGTATTTGCAATTCTACGCAGGTCATGCGCTTTAACCCTTGCTCACAAGCATAAAATAAACAGCGCAGCGAGAATATACGCTCGATACGGTCCTAATCTAACTATACGGAATTTGGGTAAAGAAGTAACAAGCTTATTTTACCCGAAGTCTCTTAAAACTAAGATTGACTTCAAAACCAGAAAGGGTGACCTTTTACAGTACCAATCAATTCTTGACTTGGAAATCGACTCTGTAAAAGGTTCTCATAAGCTTAATGTAAAATCTGCTGATTTTTGTCAGTACGATGGATGTAATGCTGCTGAAAACTTAGAGGCACATCACCTTAACCCCATAGGCAATTTGAGTAAAAGAAAAGATTAAACTGCGTTTGAAAAAGTTTTAATTAGACGGAAGCGCAAAACTGTAATGCTTTGCAAGAAACATCATATTCTTCTTCATAAGAAAGGTGTTTTATAACCTCTAAACAATAACTATGAAAAACGTTTATATGGTACTCATGTATTATAAATCACGCCGCAAGGTATTGATAAAAATCTATAGTGTGCGAGCCGCATGCATTTAACGGTAGATGCACGTGTGGTTCTGATGCGGGGGTAACTCCCTAAGCATATCCTAAGGTAGCGAAATTCCTTGGCATTTAATTGGTGTCCTGCATGAATGGCGTAACGACTGTCCCACTGTCTCCAACATAACCTCAGTGAAATTGAATTTTTCGTGAAGATGCGAAATTCTTGCGGCTAGACGGAAAGACCCCGTGCACCTTTACTACAGTTATACATTGTGTTAAAAGTTTTTATGTGTAGAATACGTGGTAGTTGAATGTTATTTAAATTAATGATTTAAAGAAGGAAATTTTTGTGCAAGCAAATTTTTGAGACGAAAAGTGAAATACCACTCTTAAAATCTTTTTTTCACTAATTAAATAAGACATTGTATAATGGGTAGTTTGACTGGGGCGGTGGCCTCCTAAAGAGTAACGGGGGTGCGCAAAGGTAAATTCAAATAAATAATATATTTATTGTAGAATGCAATGGTATAAATTTGCCTGACTGCGAGACTTGCTAGTCGAGCAGGGATGCAAATCGGTCA
>JBGTDF010000359.1:0-3166 GCA_041748455.1 Planktosalinus sp. | reverse complement strand
GGTTGAAATTTCTCTGGGGGATCACGTGGGTTCTGATCATTTTCCCTATTATGCAAAATTGAGTTTTGAGCCTGAAATGGCAGTCATTCAAGAAAGAGAAGAACCCACTGAAAAGGAATTGGAAAAATCTGAGGAAGCTATTGAGAATGCGGAGGAAGAGAATTGATATTACATCTTGATGTTTTTATTGTTCATTGATTAGTTTTAACACCACTCAATTAATTTCTTTTCAAAATAGATAACCGGAATTTCAGTACAGCCACCTACTTCTTCCGCATCTTTTTCGTTTTCCTCATCCGCTAAAATCCACACGCCTGATTTATGTTTGATTAAGAGACCCTCAAAAATAACTTTCCCTCCTGTTAAGTTTGTAGTTCCGTCCTGTATTATTTTGATTCTATTTCCTTGTATTTCTACATCACAGGTACTGTTGTCCATTCTTCCACCAAATTCAGCAAAATACAATTCATATTTGAAAGTGCCTTGGGGGATTTCTAGGAATGGTGGAGGGGGTATAGGAGGTATAGGGGTTGGAATATCTATAAATATCTTAAGCTCTAAATTTTCATCTGTTTCATTTATAATTTCATCAAATACCTTTGACACCTCAAGCATTCTTGTTCTAAGACTTGCAATACTTTCGGTGGAATCTATAATGATAGACACAATTGCTCTATCCGGTGAATCTGAAAGTTTTGGATTTTTTCCGTGATTGATTAAATGTTTTTTTAATATTTCTTTTAATTTGTTAATGTGATATATAGTGTCGCTAATTATTGAATCTTTAAAAATATTTAAAACATTTCTTGTATAATACAATCCATTACCAAAGCAATAAGGCATAATGTATTTTTCAGTTGATTCATCTTCGATTTTGATTAAAGGAGTTGAATTTTGATCAACGATCTCACAAACTTCATAAAAAAAATCAAAAGATTTTCCTTCAAATGAGTCAATATTAATTTCCACAAGGTCTCCTCTCAGAAAAATCTCCTTATTAGGATAATAAGTAATATTTTTTGTTTTTGTCATTTTACAACTAATAGAAAGAAATAAAACAAACAAACAAAAGATAGTAATTTTTAGTCCCATTTTATTATGTAAAGTTTAATTACTTCTCATTCACCAACTTCATCAAATCCACATCATTCCCTAAAAGAATTTCGTTGGGGTTGATGCGGCCTTTCAGGCTGTCGTTCTCCAGTTTCAAAACGCCACGCGGACAAACAGCGGCACAAATGCCACAACCCACACAACTGGAGCGTATGATGTTTTCGCCTTTTTGGGCATAGGCACGCACGTCGATTCCCATTTCGCAATAGGTAGAGCAGTTGCCACAGGAAATACATTGTCCGCCATTTGTTGTGATCCGGAACTTTGAAAACAAGCGTTGCTGAAAGCCCAATATGGCTGCCATCGGGCAGCCCATGCGACACCAGACACGGTTACCAAAAATGGGATAAAATCCGGTGCCAATCACCCCTGCAAAAATACTTCCGATAAGGAAACCGTAGGTGCTTCTTAAGGTTTCGGTTTCAAACAAAAACAACTGCGAACCCTGAAAATAATGCAACCCTATTAGAAACAGGATAATGACCATATACCCGGAAGCACCAATAAGCGCATCTTTTTTAAATTCGTGACGTTTGAAAATAATCACCCAGGCAAATACAGCCGTGAGCAAAGCGGCAACACCTATGAGAAAAAAATCCCGGGTAAGCCAGTAACCTTTGGAGTCATCCCCAAGATAAGAATAAACTACCGCCGTGGTCATCAGCACCACAAAAACCACCACACTATGCACGACCCAACGTTCCACTTTCCATGCCACCAATCTTTTGTCGCTCAAATGGCGAAAGGGATCCCCGGCAGTTTCCGCGAGTCCGCCGCAGCCGCAAACCCAGGAGCAGTACCAGCGTTTGCCGTATTTGTATGTGAGAATTGGCGTAATGATGAAAATGGAAGCCACACCAAAAATCAATAAAGCAATACCAATGTTTCCGGCACTGATGAAATCATCCACCCGGTATTGCTCAAAGTTGTAATAGTTGAGCGGCCAGATGTTTTTAAGGTCGTAATAGGGCAGGGAGAAAGTTTCAGAGTTAAGCCTTTGCATAAATTCAGGAATCAAGAAAGCAAAGCCCAATTGAAAAAACATGACCGAGAACGTACGCAGTCGCTGGTAATGGTTGTGCCGGTATTTGTAAATAAACTTTACGCCAAAAAACACCACGGCGATGGTATAAAAAGTGCCATACACAAACCACTGGCTGGCGGGGTTACCGCTCAATAAATTACTTAAAGGGTCAAAGAGGGCTATGAGTCCTTTATTACTTTCGCCTTCAGCGGTTAAACCCAAATACTGCGGATAAAAATAGAGCACGATATAAAAACCGGTTAGAAAAAGGCCTAGCATCCAGGCGAGAATACCTCGGGATGTCAATGACCTGAAATATATACCGTCATTTTTAATTCCGGCAGTTTTGTTTTGGTACTCGTTGACACCAAACCATACAATTCCGGTACAGATGGCACCAAGGGATAGTGTAAGCCATACGGTTTTGTTAGGGAAATTCACATTGAAAACAGCCAGCAATAATATAAAAAGCCCGGCAAACCCGAGAAGTGTCGCCAGCTTTTGCTGAAGCGAAAGGGTGTAAGTAGTATCCCCGGTTGCTGAAATGTTATGTGCCATAATTAAGCGGTTATTTTCTGTTCAGATTTGAATTGTTTTTGGATTTGCCCTTCATACCGTTTATAAAACTCCGGGTCAAAATGGGCCTGCTCCAGATGGGTTATTACTTCATCGATGGTTTTTTCTTCCGTAAGCCAGCGGTCCATAACGGCGTGTTTCAATCGTATTCCAAAGGTGTTGATGCCCAAAAACTTTCGGCTTTCCTTCTCATAGCTAATGGTGATGCATTTTTTGCCATCTTCATGCTGCCAGTGAAAATGGGCTTCACCATCTTGCGGATTTGAATATACCCACCCATAGGTTTGGTATTCGATATCAAAAAACTTCGCACTGTTAAACCAGTGTCCCGGTTTATAAGGCATTTTGTTTCCGCAGATGGTTTGTGCCACTGTTTCGCCCATCATCCTGCCGGTGTACCAAACCGCTTCCACTGGTTTTCTGTTTCCGGTGGGTTCCTGTTGTTCTGCGCAA
>JBGTDF010000358.1:0-1902 GCA_041748455.1 Planktosalinus sp. | reverse complement strand
GATTTCAATACACAATTGTCCCTGGGAGAATTTCTTAAGAAGTAATTTTATTTCTTTTTCGCTCCAGTATTCTTCAGGCATCTCATTATAAGACTCAATCATGGATTTTTTCAACTCTAAATAGTCTTCCACAACGAGGTTTCGCAGTTCAATTTTTCTGGATTGGTCTAAAATTTCCATAG
Source organism: Planktosalinus sp. (assembly GCA_041748455.1). GTDB lineage: Bacteria > Bacteroidota > Bacteroidia > Flavobacteriales > Flavobacteriaceae > Planktosalinus. Next base: position 1,720 of record JBGTDF010000358.1, on the reverse strand, counting down.
GGGTACTTTTAATTTTTGCCAAATTTACTCTTTAATAGAGCAAATCACTTGAGAAATGGTAATCTTTATCATTTAATTAAGCATTTTATCCAAACCAGCCGTCCCTATCCAGACTCCGGTATTGAATTGCTTCGGAAATGTGGTTGCCGTTAATTGCCTCACTTCCTTCCAAATCAGCGATTGTCCGGGAAACTTTTAAAATACGGTCATACGCTCTCGCCGAAAGATTCAAACGTTCCATTGCAGATTTTAAAAGTCCGAGTGATGCCTCGTCCAGTTTACAAAACTCCCTTATTTGTTTTACACCCATTTGTGCATTGTAATGCACTCCATCTATACTTTCAAAACGTTTGGTTTGTATTTCCCGTGCTTTGGTAACACGTTCCCGGATAATGACACTCCCTTCTCCCTTTCGCTCTTCACTTAGTTTTTCAAAAGGCACAGGATTTACCTCTATATGAATATCAATCCTATCGAGCAATGGCCCTGAAATTTTACTCAAATAGCGTTGCATTTCTGCCGGGGAAGAAGTTACAGGAGCATCAGGGTCATTAAAATAGCCACCCGGACTGGGATTCATGCTTGCCACAAGCATAAAGCTACTGGGATAGGTCACTGTAAACTTTGCCCTGGAAATAGTAACTTCCCTATCCTCTAGTGGTTGGCGCATCACTTCCAGTACGCCTCGCTTAAATTCAGGAAGTTCGTCGAGAAATAAAACGCCATTATGCGAAAGGGATATTTCACCGGGTTGCGGGTATGCACCCCCTCCGACCAGGGCTACATCGCTAATAGTGTGATGTGGACTTCTAAAAGGTCTTTGGGTCATTATACCGGAATGTTCTTTAGTTCTTCCGGCGACGCTGTGGATTTTGGTGGTTTCGAGTGCCTCAGTTAATGTCATAGGCGGTAAAATGGAAGGCAATCGTTTTGCAAGCATTGTTTTTCCGGAACCGGGTGGACCTATTAAAATTATATTATGTCCGCCGGATGCTGCTATCTCCATACAACGTTTTATGGACTCCTGTCCTTTTACATCAGCAAAGTCATATTCAGGCTGACTTAAGTGTTCATAAAATTCCGCTTCTATATCTACTACAGTCTGGTGGAGCGAGGTGTTTTTATCAAAAAAATCTATTACTTCATCAATGGCATCCACGCCATATACTTCCAATCCTTCGACCATTGCAGCTTCTTTGGCGTTTTGCTTCGGAAGAATAAATCCTTTAAATCCGTCTTCTTTCGCTTTAAAAGCAATGGGCAATGCACCTCTAATAGGTTGTACTTTTCCGTCGAGGGAAAGTTCACCCATAATTATATAGTCATCAGGATTATTAATAAGTTTGATTTGTTCTGTGGCCCCGAGTATTCCTAAAGCCAATGGCAAATCATAAGCAGCCCCTTCTTTTCTCAGGTCTGCCGGTGCCATATTGAGTGTGATTTTTTTTCCGGGGATTTTATACCCATTGTTTTGAAGTGCCGCTGCTATGCGATAGTTACTTTCCCTTATGGCATTATCAGGAAGACCCACGAGGTGGTAACCTACCCCTGTGCTTCCAACATTTACCTCAATGGTTATTGTTGTCGCTTCCACCCCAAAAAAAGCACTCCCGTATATTTTTGTAAGCATAAACAGAATATTTGTATAACAAAAAAACCTTCACTTATAGTGAAGGTTTAATTTACAAATAATATTTTATTCCCTGTTATTTCTTGATAA